>NZ_JBEXCY010000412.1:0-3435 GCF_040605515.1 Dactylosporangium sp. NPDC005572
TCCAGGGCATCCAGTTCATGCTGGCCGACATGGGCATGAAGCTGGAGGCGGCCCGGCAGCTCACCTACGCCGCGGCCGGGAAGTCGGAGCGCGGCGACGCGGACCTGACGTACTTCGGCGCCGCCGCCAAGTGCTTCGCCTCCGACGCCGCGATGCAGATCACCACGGACGCGGTCCAGCTGCTGGGCGGCTACGGCTACACGAAGGACTTCCCCCTGGAGCGCATGATGCGCGACGCCAAGATCACCCAGATCTACGAGGGCACCAACCAGGTCCAGCGCATCGTGATGGCCAGGCAGCTGCTGCAGGGCTAAAATCCGGCAGCTGTGGCGCGCATTCTGGTCACCAGCCTGCCGTTCGGTGGGCACGTCGGGCCGATGTCGGCGGTCGCCGCCGAGCTGGCCCGGCGTGGTCATGACGTGACGGCGCACACCGGCGCGAAGTACCGCGGCCGCTTCGAGGCGGCCGGCGCGCGCTGGCTGCCGTGGACGGCCGCGCAGGACTTCGACGACGCCCGGCTCGCCGACACGTTCCCGCGGGTCGGGGACGGCAAGGGGATCCGGGCCAACTTCGCCAACTTCACCGACGTGCTCGTCGGGACCGCGGCCGGGCAGGCCGCCGACATTCTCGCGGCGGCACCGTTCGACCTGCTCGTGACCGACCAGCTGGCGTTCGGCGGCGCGCTGGCCGGGGAGCGCCTCGGGGTTGCGTGGGCGACCGTCGCCGTGATCCCGCTGACCCTCGCCAGCCGCGACCTGCCGCCGCCCGGGGTGCCGGTGCGGATGTCGACCGGCCGGGCGGCGCGCTGGCGCAACGCGCTGCTGTGGCAGCCCCTGCTGCTGGCGAACCGCCTGGCGATCGAGCCGCGGATCGGCCGGATCCGGGCCGCGACCGGGCTCGGGCCCGCCGCGGTCCGCGGCCCCGACGGGCTGTACTCGCCACACCTCGTGCTGGCCCAGGGCGCCCCCGGCCTCGACTATCCGCGCAGCGACCTGCCGGCGCACGTGCACTACGTCGGGCGGCTCGCGCCGCCGGCCGCACCGGTGGGCGACCCGGTTGGCGACCGGCCCGCGTGGTGGGGGGACCTGGCGGCGGCGCGCGCCGCGGGGCGGCCGGTGGTGCACGTCACCCAGGGCACCCTCGACGTCGACCCGGCCGACCTGCTCCGGCCCGCCCTCGAGGGCCTGGCCGACGCCCCCGTTCTGGTCGTCTGCACGACCGGCGGCGCACCTGCCGACGTCCTCGGCCCGCTGCCGGACAACGCCCGGGCGGCGCCGTTCCTGCCGCACGACGAGCTGCTGCCGCTCGTCGACGTGGTCGTCTCCAACGCCGGCTGGGGTGGGACGCTCGCGGCGCTCGCGGCCGGGGTGCCCATGGTCGTGGCCGGCGCGACGCTCGACAAGCCCGAGGTGGCGCGCCGGGTCGCCTGGTCCGGGGCCGGGATCGACCTGCGCACGGGCACGCCCCGCCCGGCCCGGGTGCGCGCCGCGGTCACCCGGGTCCTCGGCGAGCCGCGGATGCGGGAGCGGGCCGCCGAGCTGGGCGCGGCCCTGGCGGCGGCGGGTGGCGTCCCCCGGGCCGGGGACCTGGTCGAGGAGCTGCTGGCATGAGCGAGCCGCCGCCGGGAACGCCCGAGCTGCACGTCGTGCGCAGGAGGCGGCCCGTCACGAGTGCCGAGCTGCTGCCCGCCGAGCGGGCGCAGCTCGCGAAGGTGTGGCAGCCGGTGGACCTCGACGACGTCCTGCTCGACGAGGAGAACGAGGTCGAGACCGCCGAGGTCGTCGACGGGCACGGGACGCTGCGGTACCGGCTCTACGGCTGGAACTACGGCGGCGGCTACCTCTTCCCGCCCGACGGGCTCGAACCCGTCGCGTCCGGGGCGCAGCACGACATGGAGCACCGCAGCGCCGGGCAGCGGCCACTCTTCGCGGCCATGGACCGGGCGCTCAAGGCCGGCGGGCACGGGTTCCAGCAGCCGCTGCACTTCTGCTGGGAGAACGACGCCTGCTGGGAGGGGCTGACCTAGGCCATCAGGCGTTGTTCCCAGGCCCACGCGGCGATCTCCACGCGGTTGCGCAGGCCCAGCTTCGTCTGGATGCCCGAGACGTGGCTCTTCACCGTGGACAGGGAGATGAACAGCTCGGTCGCGATCTCGCGGTTCGTGCGGCCCCGCGCGATCGAACGCACGACCTCCAGCTCGCGGTCCGAGAGCGGGCGCAGCGGTGGGAGCGACGGCGGTGGGGCGGTGGCGGACGTCAGGTGCCGCAGCAGTCGTACCGTGACCGACGGCGACACCAGCGCGTCACCCGCATGGGCGGCGCGGACGGCCTCGACCAGCAGGGCCGGCCCGGCGTCCTTCAGCAGGAAGCCCACGGCGCCGCCGCGCAGGGCGCCGTAGACGTACTCGTCCAGGTCGAACGTCGTCACCACGATGACCCGCATCGGGTGCAGCGCCCGGGTCACCTGGAGACCGTCCAGGCGGGGCATGCGGATGTCGACCAGGCACACGTCGGGGCGCAGGCGGCGGGCCAGCTCCACCGCCTCGACGCCGTCGGCGGCCTCGGCGACCACCTCGATGTCGGGCTGGTCCTCCAAAATCAGGCGCAGGCCGCCGCGGACCATCGCCTGGTCGTCGGCGACGAGCACGCGGATCGTCATCGGGCCTCCCGCGGCAGGACCGCGCTGACCGCCCAGCCGCCGGACGGGGCGGGGCCCGCCGACAGCTCGCCGCCCAGCGCCTCGACCCGTTCGCGCATGCCGATCAGGCCGTAGCCGCCGGCAGCGGGGGCGGGCGACGGCCCGTCGTCGAGCACCGTCACCGTCACCGACGACGGCGACTCCCCGACAGTGACGCTCACCGATCGCGCCCGAGGCGCGTGGCGAGTCACGTTGGTCAATGACTCCTGCACCACGCGGTACACCACCGCCGACACCGCCGGTGCGCACCGCAGGCCGCCGGCCGGCAGGCGCAGCCGCACGGGCGGCCCGCCGTACCGGCTCACCAGGTCGCCCAGGTCCTCGCCCTCCCGCAGCAGGGCCACGACCCGGCGCATCGCGGCGAGCGCCTCCGCGCCGGCCGTCTCGATGCCGGCCAGCGCGCCGTCGACCTCGCCGGGCCGGCGGCGGGCCAGGATGCGGGCGGCCTGGGCCTGCAGGACGATGCCGGTCACGTGGTGCGCCACCTCGTCGTGCAGCTCGCGGGCGAGGTCGAGGCGCACGGCCGCGGCGGCGTCTCGGCGGCGCCGGTCGCGCTCGCGCAGCAGGAGGCCGGCGACGACGGCGGCCAGCCAGGCGAGCAGGTTCAGCCCGGTCACGGTCGGCACCCCGGCGCCCGCCGAGTTCCCCGTGCACCAGCTGGCGGCAGCCACCGCGAGCCCGCCGGCGGCGACGCCGGCCGCGGTGCGGGCCGGCCGGTGGCGGACCGCGGCGGCGACC
>NZ_JBEXCY010000413.1:0-3408 GCF_040605515.1 Dactylosporangium sp. NPDC005572
CCTCACGAGCGGCTACCAGCGCCTCGACACGACCGCCTTCGACCAGGCCGGGCTGAGGTGGTCGTCCGCGGGACCCGGCCGCCCAGCCGCCGCAGGGCGCGCTCCAGGTGCCGCCGGGCCGCGCCGGCCTCCCCGAGCTGCTGGTGGGCCTCGCCGAGCACGCGCTCCCAGCGGGCCCGCAGCAGCGCCGGGGTGTCCGGGCGGTCCACCGCGGCGGCGAAGCACACCCGGACCTCGCGGAACCAGCCCTTCCGGCCGTACAGCGCCCACACCAGGCTCAGGTGCGCGTCGAGCGCCGCCGGGTCGGCGGTGCGGACCAGGAGGTCGGTCGCCACGCGCAGGTTCTCCGCGTCGGCCTCCGGCCACGCGTCGCCACCCCCGGCGGCGAGCAGCGCGGCGTAGTGCCCGGCGTGACGCCGCAGCGTCTCGGCCTCCTCGTCCGGGTCGGCGGCGAGGCGCTCGGCGGCGTACTGGCGCAGCAGCTCGTGCAGCTCGTAGCGGCCGTCCTCGCCCACGGCGACCAGCGACTGGTCGACCAGCCCGGCCAGCACCGCCAGCCCGGCGCCGGCCACCGCCTCGGCGGCGGCCAGGTCGAAGCCGCGGCGCAGCACGGACAGCCGGCGCAGGGCGCGGGCCTCCTCGTCGGTCAGGAACCGGCAGGACCAGTCGATCACCGAGCGCATGCTGCGGTGCCGCGGCTCCACGTCGGGCGCGGTGGTCGCGAGCAGGTCGAGGCCGGCGGCGAGCCGGTCGGCGATCGCGGCGGGGCCGGCCGAGCGCACCCGGCGGGCGGCGAGCTCGATGGCCAGCGGCATCCCCGCCACCAGCCGGCACAGGCGGCCGGCGGCCTCGGTCGCCTCGGCGGTCGTCAGGCCGGGGCGCAGGAGCCGGGCCCGCTCGACGAAGAGCCGGACCGCGTCGTAGCCCGCCGCGTCGGCGCCCGGCGGCGGGCACGCCAGGCCCCGCACCTCGACGAGCCACTCGGCGCCGAGCCCGAGCTGCCGCCGCGAGGTCGCCAGCACCGTCACGCCGGGCGCCCGGCGCAGCAGCTCGACGAGCACGCCGCCGGCGCCGCGCAGGTGTTCGAGGTTGTCGAGGACCAGCAGCAGCTCCCGGCCGGCGAGGTGGCCGGCGAGCACGTCGAGCGGGTCGCGCGGGACCGCGAGCGACAGGCCGAACGCGCGGGCCAGGTCGGTGACCACGAGATCGCCGGCCCGGTCGGCGCCGTCGGGGCCGTCCGATCCGGTGCCGGCGAACGACACGAACACCGCCCCGTCACGGTGCCGGTCCGGGCGGTTCGCGGCGGCCTCGACCGCCAGCCGGGTCTTGCCGGCCCCGCCGGGCCCGACCAGCGTGACGAGCCGGCACGCCGGGTCGGCCAGCAGCTCCCGCAGCCGGCGCAGCTCCTCGTCGCGCCCGATGAGCGTGGTGAGCGGCCGCGGCAGCTCGGGAACCTCCGTCGGGCCCGCGGTGAACGACTCCGCGCCGGCGATCTCGTCGCGCAGCGCGACGGTCGCCGCCGAGGGCTCGGCCCCGAGCTCCTCACGCAGCAGGTACCGGCAGGTCTCGTACTGCGCGAGCGCGGCGCTGCGCCGGCCGCCCAGCGCGAGGAACCACATCAGCGCGCGGTGCGCCTCCTCGTCGAGCGGGCTCAGCTCGAGCATGCGCCGGGCGACCTCGACCCCGGCGGCCGCGTCGCCGCCGTCGCGGGCCCGGCGCACCGCGCGGTCGACGACGGCGAGCATGTCCGCCCGGGCGACGGCCCGCCGGCCGGCCACCCACTCGTCGAACACCGGTGCCCCCGGCACCTCGAAGCCGTCGAGGAACTCGCCGCGGCACAGCCGGACGGCCGCCAGCAGGTCGCCGTCGTCGGCGTCCGCGGCGGCCCGGGCCACCTCCAGGGCGTCGACCCAGACCGGCGGGCCGTCCGGCGCCACCGTGTGCCGGCTGATCCGCAGGCGGCCCGGCACGACCCGGCGCAGCTTGGTGAGCACCAGCCGCAGGTTGGCCCGCGCGGCCGCCTCGGGCAGGTCGCTCCACAGCAGCCCGGCCAGCGCGGTGCGGGGGTGCGCGGTGCCGGTCACGGCGAGGTAGCACAGCAGCGCGGCCGCCTTGACGGACGCCAGCTCCGCGAGCGGGCGCCCGTCCACGGTCAGCTCGGCCCGGCCGAGCACGCAGATCCGCAGCTGCTTGTCGATCATCGCCACCGCCGTCGTCCAGCCGACCCTACCCGGCCGACGACCCGCACACGATCGGCAAACGAACCGCACACGGTGCGCCGCCACGATCCGGGGGTATGACTGTCACCGATCCCTTCCGAAGCCCCTTCCGAAGCCCCTTCCGAAGCCCTCTGCCCGGCGTGCCGGTGGGCGGGGCCACCGTACCGGCGTACGTCCTGCAGCAGGCCGAACGCCTCGGCGACAAGCCGGCCCTGGTCGACGGCCCGACCGGCCGGGCGATCAGCTACCGGGAGCTCGCGGCCGGCGTCGAGCGCGTCGCGGCCGGCCTGGCCGCCCGCGGGTTCGCGCCCGGGGACGTCCTGGCCGTGTACTGCCCCAACCGCCCCGAGTACGCCCTGGCCGCCTACGGGGCGATGGCCGCCGGCGGCACCGTCACCGGCGCGCACCCCCAGCTCACCGCGGACGAGCTGGCCTGGCAGCTCACCGACGCCCGGGCGCGGCTGCTGGTCACCGTGCCGGAGCTGCTGGAGCGGGCCCTGGCCGCGGCGAGGGTCGCCGGCGTCGCCGAGGTGCTCGTCATCGACGGCGACGGCACCGCGGGAGGCACACCGTTCGACACGCTGGCCGGCCACGGTCACCCGGCGGTACCGCACGACGCGGTCGCCGCGCTGCCGTACTCCAGCGGCACCACCGGGCTGCCCAAGGGCGTCGAGCTCACGCACGCGGCGCTGGTCACCAACGCCCGGCAGGCGCAGGCGGTGCTCGGGTTCGCCGCCGCCGACGTGGTCCTGGCCGTGGCGCCGTTCTGCCACGTCATCGGGATGAACCTGCTCCTGCCGTGCGGGCTGGCGGCCGGGGCGACCGTCGTCACCCTGCCCGCGTTCGACCTCGACGACTTCCTGCGGGCGATCCAGGAGTACCGGGCGACCGTGACGATCGTGGTCCCGCCGGTCGCGCGGGCCCTCGCCCACCACCCCGCCGTCGACCGGTACGACCTGTCGTCGCTGCGGAGCCTCGGCGTCGGCGCCGCCCCGCTCGACCCCGCGACCGAGCAGCGCTGCGCCGAAAGGCTCGGCTGCGTGACCAGCCAGGGCCTGGGCCTGACGGAGGCGGGCGCGCTGGTCGCCGTGGGCCCGGTCGACGCGCCGCGGCGCGGGGCGGGGGGCCGGCTGGTGCCGGGCCCCCCGCGGCGGGGGGGTTGGGGGGGGGGGGGGGGGAAGACGCCCCC
>NZ_JBEXCY010000414.1:0-3399 GCF_040605515.1 Dactylosporangium sp. NPDC005572
GGGACCTTCACGCGTGAGCAGCCGGCGTCAGCGGCCGTACGCCTCCAGCAGGCGCCGCCGTGTTCGCCGCCCAGCCGGTGCTGCACCTCGACAAGGAGATCCTGTCGTGGGCGAAGGTGGTGGCGCTCGCCTGGGCGCTGCTGTACCTGGTCTTCACCTTCGACCAGACACTGCGCGACAAGATCGAGATGGCCTGGGGCGCCGCCGGCGCGTTCCGCCCGCCGCGGCGCGACGACCTGCCCGCCGCCGACCGGGCCCGGCCCTAACCGTCGCTGGTGCCGTCGCCGTCGCCTCGCTCGGCGATGGCGCGGAGGCGGTCGACGTAGGCGGGCCACCAGTCCTCGCCGACGTCGGGCAGGTTGGGGATCTGCGTGAGCAGCCCGCGCCGGCCGTCGGCCTGCTCGCGGAGGATGTCGAGGTGGCCGGCGTGCCGTGCGGTCTCGGCGATCATGTGGACCAGCAGCCGGTGCAGTGTGGTGTCCGGCTCGCGCCACCACTCCGCCCGGGCCGGGGCGTCGAGCTCCAGGCCGGCGATGCCCTCGTCCGCCCAGGCGACGACGCTGCGGTACCGCTCGATGATCTGCTCCGGCGTCTCGTCCGCGGTCGCCCACATGTCGGCGTTGGGCTCGTCCGGCACGGTGTCGTCCCACCACGGGTCGGGCCAGGTGCGGCCCAGGCAGGCGCCGAAGTACTCGACCTCGACCCCGGCCAGGTGCTTCACGACGCCGAGCAGGTTGGTGCCGGTGGGCGTGCGGGGCATCCGCAGCTCACGCTCGGGGAGCCCGTCGACCTTCCACAGCACCGCGTTGCGCTGCTCCCGCAGGTACATCAGCAGCGTCTCTTTCACATCCACTCCTTCACGCCGACCTCCACGTCGGGGGCGTCACGCAGGACCCGCTCCTCGAACGCGAAGTGGGACTCCATGATGGCGGCCAGCCCGTCGAGCTCGCGCGCCGCCGCGTCCGGGTCGGCGGCCGCCTCCACCTTCGCCAGGAGCATCGCGATGAGCTCGTGGTCCTCCATGAGCTTGGCGACGGCGGGCGCCAGGCTCGGCCGGGCGCGGACCAGCTCGGCGAACAGCCCCTCGTCCTCGGCCCGGTGGTGGCGGGTCAGCGCCGCGCAGAACGCCAGGCAGTGGGCCAGCAGCGGCCGCCCCTCGCGCAGTTCGTCGACCCGGTCGAGCAGCAACCGGTGTACCTCCGTCAGCTGCGCATGCAGCGCCACCGCGCGATCCCCGTCGTTCACGCAGCCATCCTCGCATTCCGTGGCGGGGCCGTGGCGGCGCCCGGTGGCACGGTCGGCGCCGGCCGCGACGACCCGGAACCGGGGTTGCGGGCGGCCGCCCGGATACCCTTCAATGAGCGTCTATGGGTCTGCTCGCGGTCGTCCGCGCACACCGGATCGGGGTCCGTGCCAAGAGGTACGCCGGCAGCGGCGACCTGGACGCCGCGCAGCGGGAGCTGGAGCGGGCGATCGCCGTCGCCGGCGACGACAGCCCGCAGGCCATCGCGCTGCAGAGCAACCTGGTCGACGTCCGGCGCCGGCTCGGCGACATCGACGGCGCCCGCGAGCTCGGCGAACACGTCACCGAGCTCGCCGGGCGGGTCCTCGGCGAGGAGCACCCGCTCACCCTCATGGCCGTGAACAACCTGGCCCTCACCTGCCAGGCGGCCGGCGACCTCGAGGCGGCCCGGGCGCTGCACGAGCGGGAGCTCGACGCGTGCCGCCGCAGCCGCGGGCCGCAGCACCCGGAGACGCTCACCTCGATGAGCAACCTGGCGATCTGCCTGTACCACCTGGGCGAGCTCGACGACGCCGTCGACCTGCTCGAACGGGTCGTGGCGGCGTCCCCGGCGGCCCGCGGCGCCGACGACCCGGCGACCGTCGTGGCCACCGACTCGCTCGGCGCGATGGTCGCCGCCCAGGGCGACCTCGACCGGGCGGCCCGGCTGCACCTGGAGGCGTACGAGACGGCCCGCCGGACCCTCGGCACCACGCACCCGATCACCCTCGACGCCGCGGTCAACCTGGCCACGACCCAGGGCGCCCAGGGCGACCTCGACGGCGCCCGCGACCGGCTGGCCGACCTCCTCGACACGTACCGCCGCACCCGCGGCCCCGTCGACCCGGACACCCTGCGGGTGCAGGAGTGCCTGGTCGAGGTCCTCAAGCGCCGCGGCGACCTGCCCGCGGCCCGGGGCCTGAGCGCCGAGCTGGTCGCGGCGTCGGCCGAAAGTCTCGGCCCCGACCACCCGTCGACCCAGGAGCGCACGGCCGCCCACGCCACCCTCCCGGAGACCTGAGACACTGCCGGTCGTGTGGCCGCAGCCGTTCTTCGACGCGCTCCGCGACGCCCGCCGCGTGCTCGTCGCCGGCGCCGGCGGCGGGTTCGACGTGTACGCCGGCCTGCCCCTGGCATTCGCGCTGATGGATGCCGGGCGCACCGTGCACCTGGCGAGCCTCTCGATCGTCCACCTGCACGGCCTGGACAAGGGCGTGTGGGTCGAGCCGGGCATCGCCGCCGTCACCGCGGCGACGGGCGGCCCGGACGACTACTTCCCGGAGCGCACCCTGGCCCGCTGGCTGGCCCGGCGCGGGCTCTCCGACACGGTGTACGCCTTCCCGCGCACGGGCGTGCGGCCGCTGCGCTCGGCGTACCGCCGGCTGGCCCGCCGGCTCGGCCTCGACGCGATCATCCTGGTCGACGGCGGCACCGACCTGCTGCTGCGCGGCGACGAGGCGGCCCTCGGCACCCCGGTCGAGGACGCCACCAGCCTGGCCGCCGTCGCCGGCACCCCGGTGCCGGCCCGGCTGGTCGCGTCGATCGGGTTCGGCATCGACGCGTACCACGGCGTCAACCACGTCCAGGTGCTGGAGAACATCGCCGCCCTCGACCGCGCCGGCGCGTTCCTGGGCGCCTTCACCGTGCCGTCGCAGAGCACCGTCGCCGCCCGCTACCGCGACGCCGTCGCCGACGCCCAGGCCGCCACCCCGTCCCGCCCGAGCCTGGTCAACGGCCAGATCGCGGCGGCGCTGACCGGTGCGGCCGGTGACGTGGAGCTGGCCGGCCGCACGCCGGGGATGTCGTTGTTCGTCAATCCGCTGATGACGATGTACTTCACGTTCGACCTCGCCGGCCTGGCCGCCCAGCACCTGTACCTCGACGCGATCCGGGCCACCGACGACCTGCTCGACGTCAGCCACCGCATCGACCGCTTCCGCGACACGGTGACTCCGCGCCCGCGCCGCGCCTACCCGCACTAGCTCCCGGGCCCAGCGCGCCCTCACCGCCCAGCGCGCCCTCACCGCCCAGCGCGCCCTCACCGCCCAGCGCGCCCTCACGCCCAGCGCGCCCTCACCGCCCGCCGCCGCCCGAGGTGCAGGCGGCCCGGGACGAGG
>NZ_JBEXCY010000415.1:0-3385 GCF_040605515.1 Dactylosporangium sp. NPDC005572
CCGGTGCAGCGGCACAGCTGGCCCGAGATGGCCTCGCGGATCTCCGGCTCCGACGCCGTCGCCGCCGCGCAGGCCCTCGGCGACCCGGCGGCGCTGCACCGGGCGCTGACCGCGTTCGACGCGCCGGTCGCCTGGTCGATCCGCCCGGCCCGGGTCGTCGACGCGCCGCTCGTGACGCTCCTGGAGGCGACCCTCGCCGCGGACCCGCCGCCGTCCGTGCGGTGCCGGCTCCTGGTGGCGCTGGTGTACGAACTGGAGGGCGACGACACCACGCGCTGCGCCGACGCCAGCGCCGAGGCGCTGACCCTCGCCGGCGACGACCCGGTGCTGCGCTGCCAGGCGCTCAACGCGCGGTACTTCGCCGTCCTGAACCCGCAGCGCCGCCACGAGCTGCCATCCGTCGGCGCCGAGCTGCTCGCGGCGGCCGGGCGGGCCGGGCGGCCCGGGTTCGCGGCCCAGGCCCACCACGTGCTGTTCCAGGCGGCCCTGGAGCGCAACGACTTCGCCGCCGCCCAGTCGCACATCGACGAGGCGCTGCACCGCTCCACCGCCGGCCAGCTGGGCATCACCCTGTCCGTACTGTCGATCCTGGACGCCATCCGTGCCCTGTTCGCCGGGGACTTCGCCACGGCCGAGCGGCTGTACCTGCAGCTCGTCGGCCCCATCGAACGCGCCGGCCAGCCGAACGCCGCCGAGGTCGGCCTGCTCGGCGTATTCTTCGTCCGGCTCGCCCAGCACCGGGCCGACACCCTGCTGCCACAGCTGGAGCCGATCGCGGCGATCGCCCCCGGCGAGGCCAACGACATGATCACCCGCGCCCTCGTGGACGGCGGCCGCCTCGACGAGGCCCGCGCGGTGTGGAACCCGGCCGCGATGCCGGTCCGCGCCGACTACTACTGGCTGACCTGGATGGGCCTGCGCGCCGAGAACGCCGCCGCCCTCGGCGACCGGGCCTGGTCCGCGCGATGCTACGAGGCACTGCTGCCGTGGGCGGGGCAGTTCGTCGGGCTGGCGAGCGGGACCATCGGCGGGCCACCGGTCGACCTGGTCCTGGGCCGGCTCGCGCTGGTCCTCGACGACCCGGCAGCGGCAACGCGGCACTTCGCGGCGGCCCGCGCCCTGGCCGCCACGGTAGGCGCCGCCCACTGGTCCGCCGAGGCGTCCCAGCACGCTTGATGCATCAGCCTTGATGCATCACTTCCGATACATCAAGGCTGATGCATCGATCCTGATGTATCGGGCTGATGCCTCGCTTCCGATGCGCCCGCCTCTGATGCATCAGGAATGATGCGCCCCCTCCGATGCATCGTTTCCGATGCATCGGGCTTGATGCATCAGGCTTGATGCATCAAGGGCGATGTATCAGGCTTGATCCGGTGCGCCGACCTGCCCAGCCGGGCCAGCCGGGTCAGCCGAAGATCACCTTCTCGCGGCGGCGGAAGCCCGGGCGGGCCAGGGCCAGCAGCACCAGCAGCATCGGGCCGGCGAGCCGGCGCAGCTCCGCCAGCTCGTCCGCGGTCGCGTACCGCTCGATCCGCGGCAGCTCGAACCCCACCGGCGCCCCCTTGCGCACCGCGGTCTCCACCCGCTGCCAGTCGGCCTCCGGGACGTACCGCTCGATGACCGGGAAGATCGTGCGCTCCTCGTCCTCGATGTGCTCGTCGAGCAGGTCCCGCAGCGTCTCCAGGCTGGTCGCCAGGCGAGCCGCAGCGGCCCGGTCGTGCGGGGCGGCGGCGAGCGCGGCCGTCTCCGCGCGCAACCGGTCGAGCAACGGGTCGAGCTGGGCGTGGTCCTCGGTGAGCTCGGCCAGGTCGACCTCGGCCCCCGCGACCCGCTCCAGCACCGGCCACAGCACGTCGTCCTCCGCACGGTGATGATGGTGGATGCCGCTGATGAGGCTCATGAGGTACTTCTGGATCGCCCGCGCCCGCGCGGGTGAGTTCGGCACGGTCCCGTCGGCGATGGCCCGCGCGAGCGCGGCGAAGCGGCGCGCGTCGCCGCGCATCGAGCGGTGGTTGATGGTGATGCCCAGCAGGTTCGGCATGGTGGTCTCCTTCGTCGATCGTCAGGGGACCCCGGCGCGGTTGGCGACGACTTAAGAGGCGCTTGGTGAACACCGGCCGCGCGGGCGATCACGGTCCGGGTCGTGATTCGTTACGGTGAATAGGTGACGACGACGCTGTTCTCGCAGGAGTTCTGGAACAATCCATTTCCGGTCTACGCGGCCCTGCGGGAGCAGGCGCCCGTGCACCGCGTCACGCTGCCGACGGGCTCGGAGATCTGGCTGGTCACCCGCTATGCCGACGCCAAGGCGGCGCTCGGCGACCCGCGATTCTCGAAGCGGCAGGGTGCGACGGACAACGCGAAGGCGATCACGGACAACAATGTGAGTTCGCCGCTCACCCGCCATCTGCTGGCCAACGACCCGCCCGATCACACGCGCCTGCGGCGGCTCGTTGCGAAGGTGTTCACGGCCCGGCGGGTCGAGGAGCTGCGCCCCCGGATCGAGGAGCTCAGCGCGGCCCTGATCGACGGGATGCGCGGCAAGGAATCGACGGACCTCGTCGAGGACTACGCGGTGCAGCTGCCGATCCAGGTCATCTGCGAGCTGCTCGGGGTACCGCGGGAGGATCAGGCCGACTTCCGGCGCTGGACGTCGGTGATGGTCGGCGGCTCGGCGAGCACCGCCGGTGTGCCCGAGGCGGCTGCGGCCTTCCTGGGGTACCTCATGAAGCTCATCGCCAGCAAGCGCGCCGAACCGGCCGACGACCTGCTCAGCGGCCTCATCGCCACCCGCGACGAGGGCGACCGGTTCAGCGAGGACGAGCTGACGTCGATGGTGTTCCTGCTGCTGCTCGCCGGCCACGAGACCACGGTCAACCTCATCGGCAACGGGATGTACACCCTGCTCACCCACCCCGACGACCACAAGCGCCTGATCGAGGACCCGGCCCTGATCCCGGCCGCCGTGGAGGAGTTCCTGCGCCTGGAGAGCCCGGTCGAGACGGCCACGTTCCGCACCGCGGTCGAGCCGGTGACGTTCGGCGACGTGACGATCCCGCGCGGTGCCCTGGTCGGCATCTCGCTGCTCAGCCCGAACCACGACCCCGAGCGCTTCCCCGACCCGGAACGCTTCGACCTGTCCCGCCCGGAGAACCAGCACCTGGCGTTCGGCCACGGCATCCACTACTGCCTGGGCGCGCCGCTGGCCCGGCTGGAGGCCCAGGTCGCGTTCACCGACCTGCTGGCGGCGTTCCCGTCGATGCACCTGGCCGTCCCGGCCGAGGACCTGGTCTGGCGCCCGGGCGTGCTGATCCACGGCACCACGGCCCTGCCCGTCGAGCTCGCCTGACGCCACAGGCGGCGGCCCTCCCCCGAAGGAGGG
>NZ_JBEXCY010000416.1:0-3369 GCF_040605515.1 Dactylosporangium sp. NPDC005572
CTGTTTCCATCACCAACCAGGGGCCGACGTCAACCACCCCAGGTTAAAGATCAAGCTAAGGCCTGTTTCATAACTGGGGTCGGAGCGAGGCGGAATCTGGGCCCGCCGCAGCCCGGGCTCAGTTATGAAACAGGCCTTAGGGGGAGAGGGGGGCGATCAGGGGAGCGAGCCGTTCGGCGCAGGCCCGCAGCGCCGGCAGGTACTGCTGGGCGCGGTCACCGGAGGCGCCCGCGCGGGCCGAGGGCGTGGAGCAGCTCACGGCGGCGACGACGGCCCCCGACTCGTTGCGCACCGGCACGGCGACGCAGTAGAGGCCCACGGTGTACTCGCCGTCGTCCTCGGCGAAACCGTCGGCCCGCACGGTGGTGAGGCGGCGCAGCAGCGCCGCCTTGTCGCCGATGGTGCTCTTGGTGAACCGCTGCAGCGTGACCCCGGTCAGCCGGCGGCGCAGCTCCGCCGTGGGCAGGCCGGCCAGCAGCACCTTGCCCAGCGCCGTGGTGTGTGCGGGCAGCCGCAGGCCGACGCCGGAGACCAGCCGCAGCGGATGGTCGGACTCCTCCTTGGCCAGGTACACGTTGTCCAGCCCGTCCAGGACGGCCAGCTGCACCGTCTCGTTGAGCTCGTCGCGCAGCGCGCGCATCTGCGGTCCGATGAGGACGGTGATGTTCCGGTTGTGCGAGTACGCCTGGCCGACCTCCCAGGCGTGCAGCCCGACCCGGTAGACCCGGGAGTCCGGGTCCACGAACAGGTAGCCCCGCTCCGACAGCACCCGCAGCAGCCCGTGCAGGCTGCTGCGCGGCAGGTTCAGGGCGGCGCGGATCCCGCTCGCGTCGATCCCGTCGGCGTGCCGCGCGACCAGGTCCAGGATCTGCAGCACCCGCTCGGCCGACTTGATCGAGCCGGCCGGCGCCGCGGCTTCCTCGGCCATCGTTGCGTCCCCTTGTGTCCGTGAGGTGGGCCCCGAGCAGGGTGCCACACGCGTCTTTGCGTCAGCAACACACGTCGCTGAGCTGCATCGACTCGGCTGTGGTTCAGGTATATGAACAAGGGTTCCCATATCCGATCACCCCGTCTACAGTCGTGCACCAAGTCCCGAGTCCCACCCCACACATCCGACTGGCACAGAGGTGGACTGGAATGTCGATATACCGATCCGCACTTCTGGCGGCCGCTGTCGTGGCTTCACTGAGCCTGACGGCCGCATGCGGCGACACCGATGAACCCGCGACGTCCGCCCAGGACGGCGGAACCCTTGAGATCACCCACTGGGACCTGCTCGCACCGAGCTACGGCGCCAAGATGTGGGCGACCTTCCAGGGTTACCAGCAGCAGAACCCGAAGGCGACGCTGACCAAGCAGGAGATCACCCGAGCCGACTACGAGACCACCATCAAGACCCAGCTCGCCGCGGGCGGCGGGCCCGACGTGTTCGCCGTCGCCGACACGTTCCTGCCCGAGCTCGCCGAGGCCGGCGTGCTGGAGCCGCTCGACGGCGTCTTCGGCCCGGACGCGAAGCTCAACGTGACCAACGAGGGCGGCAAGTGGCGGGGCAAGCAGCTCGCCGTCACCGCGCAGATCGCGCCGTACGCCTTCCTGTGGAACAAGGACATCCTGGCCCAGGCCGGGGTCCAGCCGCCGACCACGCCCGAGGAGCTCGTCGCGGCGGCGAAGACCATCAAGGAGAAGACCGGCATCACGGGCTTCGCGGTGCGCCACCGCATCGCCGAGGAGAACCCGTGGTGGATCGACTTCAACAACTGGCCGCAGGGCTTCGGCGGCGGCTGGTCCGACGGGAAGACCCTCACCATCGACCGCCCGGAGAACGTCGCCGCGCTCAAGGCCTACAAGGCCGTCTACGACTCCGGCGCCTTCGCCGTGGGCGACGACGCGTCGACCTTCCGGACGAAGTTCAAGGAGGGCAAGCTGGCCATGCTGATCGACGCGACCGGCGCGCCGACCGCGATGATCAGCGACAAGGTGCCGGGCACCTCCATCATGTCGTCGAAGCTGCCGTTCCCGGGGAAGAACACCAGCCAGGTCGGCATCTACTTCGTCGTCAACAAGCACTCCAAGAACAAGGAGCTGGCCAAGGACTTCCTGCGCTGGCTGGTCCAGCCGCAGCCCCAGCAGCAGCTCTCCGAGGTCATCGGCAACGCCTCGACCGTGGCCGTCGACACGACCGTCCCCGAGGCGTACGTGAAGGCCAACCCGTGGGTCACCGCCTACCGGGAGAACGCGCCGTACTCGCACGACGCCGTGGTGGACGGGTTCGAGGCCAAGACCCCGCAGATCCGGCACATCGTCCTGCAGTGGATCGAGAAGGTCCTGCTGCAGAACGTCCCGCCCGAGGAGGCCCTCGCCAAGGCGGCCCAGGAGGCCAAGGCGGCGGTCGGGGGCTGACCCCGTAACAGACGCGGTAGGTGCTAGCTGGTGTCCAGCCAAGCGGCACCTACCGCGCACGGTCTCGGAAGGAGGTCCATGACCACCCGATCACGGCTCGCGCCGTACCTGTTCGTCGGCGGCGCGGCGCTCTACCTGCTGGTGTTCACCGCCACCCCGCTGCTGCGCGGGGCCCTGCTGAGCTTCACCGACACCAAACTGCTCAACCCCGACGGGGGCGAGTACGTCGGCCTGGACAACTACCGCGACCTGCTCGTCGACGAGCGGTTCGGGTCGTCGGTGCTCACCACGATCCTCTACACCGCCTGCACGGTCGCCGGCTCGCTGCTGCTCGGCACGGCGGCGGCGTTCGCGATCAACGACCGGTTCCGCGGCCGGGCCGTGGTGCGGGCCGTGCTGACGATGCCGTGGGCCGTGCCGTCGATCGCCGTCGTGCTCGTCTTCACCTGGATCTTCAACGTCGGTGACGGCGTCGCCAACCGCGGCCTCGCCGTCCTTGGCATCGGCGAGCAGGGCTGGCTCATCGACCCCGACCTCGGCCTGCTGTCGGTGACCGCGGTGAGCGTCTGGAAGGTGTTCCCGTTCATCATGCTCGTCGTCCTCGCCGCCCTCCAGTCGGTACCCGCCGAGGTGCGCGAGTCGGCCCGGGTCGACGGCGCCGACCGCCTCACCACGGTCAAGGAGATCGTCCTGCCGCACATCGCGCCGACCCTGCGCATCCTGGCGCTGCTCATGACGATCTGGTCGCTGCGCCGGTTCGAGATCATCTACCTGCTCACCGGCGGCGGGCCGGTCGACGCCACCAACACGCTGGTCATCAACGTCTACCGGGAGGCGTTCGCCAACTCCGACCTGGGCCGGGCGGCGGCCCTGGGGATGCTCGGCCTGTGCCTGTCGCTCGTGGTGACCGTCGTCTACTTCGTCGTCGAGCGGCGCTCGGCGCGGCGGGAGGCACAGTGAGGCGGCTGA
>NZ_JBEXCY010000417.1:0-3326 GCF_040605515.1 Dactylosporangium sp. NPDC005572
AGCGTTCATGAGCCTGGCCTGCTCCATCATCTGCTACCGCCGACTCATCAAATGACCATTCTGTTAGGAGTCGTAAATCTCAACCAACTGGAAAGGCACAAAATGAAGAAGTCCAAGATCCTTGTCGGCTCGCTCGCCACCGTCCTCGCGGTGGGCGCGCTCACCGGCCTCGGGGCCAGCGCGGCGATGGCCACCGGCAGGGGCAAGCCGAAGCCGACGGTGGTGCTCGTCCACGGTGCGTTCGCCGACTCGAGCGGCTGGAGTGCGGTCACTCAGAAGCTCCTCGACGATGGCTACCCGGTGGTCGCCGCCGCGAACCCGCTGCGCGGCGTTGCTTCCGACGCCGCACAGGTCAGGGCCCTCCTCGACAGCATCGCCGGCCCGATCATCCTGGTTGGCCACTCGTACGGCGGCAGTGTCATTTCCGAGGCGGCGGCCGGTGACAAGGACGTCAAGGCGCTGGTCTACGTCGCCGCATTCGTGCCGGAGGCCGGTGAGACCGCGGCCGAGTTGTCCAACAAGTTCCCAGGCAGCACTCTCGGTGAGACGCTGAAGTCGGTTTCCACTCCCGGTGGTCACACCGACCTGTACATCGACCCCCAGCTGTTCCCGCAGCAGTTCGCCGCGGACGTCCCGGTCGCGCAGGCGAAACTGTATGCGGTCTCGCAGCGCCCGATCGACCAGGCTGCGCTGAACGAGCCGCAACTCGGCGAGCAGGCATGGCACCGCATCCCCAGCTACGCCCTGATCCCCGGCGCCGACAAGAACATCCCGGCCGCTGCGCAACGGTGGATGGCCGATCGAGCGCATGCCAAGGTGGTCACGGTCAAAGGTGCCTCGCACATGGTGTTCGTCGCGCAGCCAGCCGTTACGACCGCGCTGATCGAGCGGGCAGCATACGAAACTGCGAAGTAGTTCAGTTCGAGGACGACCTCACTACCCTGGGCCCGGGCTGGCCTAGCGCGACGGGGTACCGACTTTGAACTGGGACGGCGCCGCCGGGTTCCGGCGGCGCCGTTTGCGACACGCGGAGTCCTGCAGGAGTCGCCCGGCAGTGCGCTTGTCGTCGGCAGGCGGCGTATCCCCGGTTGACCCCCCACCGGTCGGCGGCCACGCGGCAGCTGGCTCCTTGCTGCTGCCCTGGCTCCTTTGCGGATCTCGAGGACCATGCGTACTGTCCGCTCACGGATCTCGTCAGGTGGTATCGCGGACGAGGGCCAGCCGGAGACCGACGACGTGAGCGGCGTCGCGTCGGTGGCCCTTGCCCGCGAGCTGGGCCCGCGAGTGGACCGCCTGCTACGCCCACGACCTTGTTGTGCCCGCCCCGCGCAACGCCGCGATCGGGCTCGGGCCGATCACCCTCGCCGACGGGCTGCGCGACGCGGATGCGCCGGCCGGGGTCGAACCCCAATTTCGCAGCGAGAAGGTGCGGCATGTCCTAGTTGACGGCGAGGGCCGCGGCCCTGCTGGCCGGCGTGGTGGAAGGCGAGCATGAGTCGTCGCCGAAACCGCTCATCGAGCGAGTCCGCGGCCACTAGGGGAACAAGGTCCTCTGCCGACCGGTAGGCGGCGAACTCGATCTGCAACCTGTTCAAGGCGTCAAGGGCGTTGAGCCGCAGCATGTTCAGTGCATCGCGGGATTGCTCGGCCCGACGGTCGATTGAGGTCGGCCAACGCCTCGCCCTCCCACAGCGCTGCGGCCCGACGCAACGATCCGACCGCGCCGATGGCGTCGCTGGCACGGCTGGCACGTTCCGCCGACTCCACATGGTGTCGGAAGTCCGCCAGATCCAGTTCGTCGGCGCCAGCTTTGACTAGATACCCGGCACCTACGGATCTGATCACCGGCGGTCGGTCAGCGGGCTGCGCCAGGATCCTGCATAGCCGGTAGACGTACGTGCGGAGCGCGTGTACCGCCGAGCGCGGCGGGTCCTCGTCCCACGGCGCGTCTACCAGTTGCCCGACTGACCAGGCTGCCAACGCTCATCAGTGTGTGGCCAGGACCATCTTCTGCTGGGGAATCCCAAGTCGACCCCGTCCAGGCTGGTCCGTCCAGGCCGGTCCATCCAGGCCCGGTCCGGACCGGGCCGGGGATCGTAAACTGCTACGGTGCGCTCCCGCTGAACGGCGTGACCCGAAGGTAGCGCGCAGGGTGCCTCGGCGACGGACGGCAAACCGACGGCAGCCCTGCCGGCCCTTGCGAGGGCACGTGCGGCGATGACGTGGTGGGCAGCAACGCCGTCCACTGCTCGGGCGACCGGAAACGTCCTCCCGGCGACACGGTCGAGATCAGGGCGCGCGGGTTTCGACCGGAGTCAGTTCGGCCGTGCGGGCACGGGAGCGCGGCTGTGGTCGAGGTGGGTATGGGCGTGGACGGCGGCTTCATCAGGCGATGCAGCCACGTACGGGGCCGGGCGGGCGTTGTACGGCACAACGCCCGCCCGGCCCGAGTCCAACCTAGCTGCCGTAGACCTCGAGCTCCCACAGCGAGTAGCCGTATTGGGCGAGTCCCCGTTGGGTGCCGTTGATGCGCACGTAGCGTCCGCTGCCGGTGAGGTTGACGTCGTCGATTCCGCCGTCACCGGTCGTGGTCGAGTAGATCGTCGTCCACGTCGTGTTGTCGGGCGAAGTCTGAATCTGGTACGCCTTGCCGTAGGCGGCCTCCCAGTTCAGCCGTACCCGGCTGATGGACCTTGTACTGCCGAGATCGACGGTGATCCACTGTGGATCGCTGTACTGGCTGCCCCACCGGGTCGCCGTGTTGCCGTCAACGGCATTGGCACCAACCAGCACATCGCCCGTCTCTACCGACGACACGGTGACCGGCCGGCCCTGCGACAGCAGCGTCGACGTCGAGACCGCAGTGCCGTAAACGTTGAGATCCCACAGTGAGTAGCCGTACTGCGGCAACCCACGCTGCATCCCGAACACGCGAACGTAGCGGCCGCTGCCGGACAACGTGACGTCGTCGACACCGCCGTCGCCCGTGGTGGTGGCGTACACCGTGGTCCAGGTGCTGTTGTCGGGTGAGGTCTGGATCTGGTAGGCCGTGCCGTACGCCGCCTCCCAGTTCAACCGCACCCGGCTGAGGTTGTAGGTCGCGCCCAGATCCACGACGATCCACTGCGGATCGCCGTAGGCGCTGCCCCACCGAGTGGCCGAGTTGCCGTCCACAGCGTTGGCGGCCACGTTAGGGCTGCCGCCCTCCACCGACGACACGGTCACCATCTTGCCCAGAGCGATGTCGCTCGGCGGCGGCGTGCTACCCGTGCCGAACAGGGACAGTGCGACGGCGTTGGCGATCGCCTGCAACCCGGCCTCGTTCG
>NZ_JBEXCY010000418.1:0-3246 GCF_040605515.1 Dactylosporangium sp. NPDC005572
CTGAGCCACCCCCGCTTTCGTGGAGCTTCTCAAACATGATCGACTGATCATGGGGAGGGAGCATCCGTGGCTGCGCCGAAGAAGTACCCCGACGAGCTGAGAGCGCGCGCCGTGCGCTTGTACCGCGAGTCGGACCCGAAGCCGACGATCCGGCGCCTGGCCGAGCAGTTGGGCGTGCATCATGAGGCGTTGCGGAACTGGATTCGGCAGGCCGAGGCCGACGCCGGCGAGCGCACCGATCGGCCGACGACGGAGATGGCCGAGGAGAACCGCCGGTTGCGCGAGGAGGTCGCCGAGCTGCGTCGGGTCAACGAGATCCTGCGGGCTGCCAGCAGCTATTTCGCGTCGGAGCTGTGCGCCATGTAGCGCTGATGGATCGAGGAGGGTGAGAGACCCTTCCCGCCGGGCCGTCGCAGCGGTCCGGTTGAAGCCTGGGGGCAGCCTGATCCGTGCAACCGCGGTGAGGGTGGCAAGCGGCCCTGACAAAGGCGGGACGCGCCGGGACTGCCAGACGGTGCGGGCTCGTCGAGGCGAGGCCAGAAGGTGTAACGCGAGTGAACCAGTGTTTGACGCTCCGTAACAGCGAAGCCGGCTCCAATCTGGTGGATATGGGCCGGTGCGCAGTGCACCGCTTCGTGGAATCTGCGGAGTGGACTCCGAAGCCGTTTAGCTCCGGCGGTGAGGAGGCCATGGTGAAGGTCTGCGGCGTAGCCGTGGCGATGCTGCCGGAGTAGAGCTGGGCGCCTCCCTGGCCGATCGATCAATGTGGTGAACGTGGGAACCGACCGGCGTCCGCCGGTCCCCGGTCCGTCCAGGGCCGGGGTCGGCAGGTGTGTTGCCGCTGATGGGCGGCCGGTCGGGGCGGAGGCCTCGTAGTAGTCGCGGGCGTAACGACCCGCCGCTGGGGTCCGGGAGAGCCGGACGCAGGGCGAAGGGGGCCAGCAAGACAGGCAGTGCGGATGCTGGAATGCCAAGAGGAGTTGTCGCCGGTGAACACCTGCGATCCGGAGTTGGCCCTGTTGCGGGCTGAGGATCGGGTACTGGAGATCCAGACCAAGCTGCACCGTTGGGCTCGTGATGATCCTCGACGAGCGTTCGGCGACCTGTTCAACCTTGTCGCCGATCCCGCGTTCCTGCTGGTGGCGTGGGAGCGGGTGCGGAGTAACAAGGGTGCCAAGACCGCCGGGGTGGACGGGCGGACCGCCTTGTCCATCGTGTTGCGGGTCGGTGTCGAGGAGTTCCTCGGCGGGCTGCGGGTCTCGTTGAAGGACCGTAGTTTCCGGCCGCTGCCGGTGCGGGAACGGATGATCCCGAAGCCGGGCGGGAAACTGCGCCGGTTGGGGATCGCCACGATCGCCGATCGGGTGGTTCAGGCATCGGTGAAACTGGTGTTGGAGCCGATCTTCGAGGCGGACTTCCTCCCATGCTCCTATGGGTTCCGTCCGGGACGCCGGGCTCATGACGCGGTGGCCGAAATCCGTTACCTGGCCACGAATCCGCGCCGATATGACTGGATCGTGGAAGGTGACATCAAGGCCTGCTTCGATGAGATCGACCACACGGCCCTGATGGGTCGGGTTCGTGGCCGGATCACCGACAAACGCGTCCTGGGCCTGGTGAAGGCGTTCCTGAAGGCGGGGATCCTCGGAGAGGATCGGCAGTTTCGGGAGACCAACGCCGGGACCCCGCAAGGGTCGATCCTGTCCCCGCTGCTCAGCAACATCGCCCTGGCGGTGCTGGACGAGCACATCGCCCAGCAGCCCGGAGGTCCAAACTCCAGCCCGGGTGTGAGGGCGGGGCGGCTGCGGCGTGGCCTGCCGAACTTCAAGTTGGTGCGGTATGCCGACGACTGGTGCCTGATGATCAGAGGCAGCCAGTCCGACGCCGTGAGGTTGCGGGACGAGATCGCCGGGGTGTTGTCGACGATGGGCTTGCGCCTGTCGCCGGACAAGACCCTGATCACCCATATTGACGAGGGCGTGGACTTCCTCGGGTGGCGCATCCAGCGTCACCGCAAGAGGGGAACCAACCGGCACTTCATCTATACCTATCCGGCCAAGAAGTCGCTGAAAGCGGTGATGGCCAAGGTCAAGACGTTGTGTCGGCAGGTCGAGGTGAGCCAGCCGCTGGATGAGCTGATCCGACGGCTCAACCAGGCAGTTCGTGGCTGGTGCGCCTACTTCCGGCCCGGTGTGTCGTCAGCAACCTTCGCCTATCTGAGCCAGTACCTGTGGCAGACGGTATGGCGCTGGCTGCGACGGAAACATCGCCAGGTCACCTGGAAGGAACTGCGTCGCCGCTTCTGCGGCGGCGGCTGGTGGCCGCGTGGGCAGCGGGAACTGTTCGATCCGGAGAAGCTGGGCACGACCCGGTATCGCTACCGCGGATCGATCATCCCGTCACCGTGGCCAGCCGCCTGACGAGGAAACCACGAGCCCCGTGGGTCTTGTGGAGAGCCCGGTGCGCTGAAAGGCGCACGCCGGGTTCGGGAAGCGGCCCGGAGAAACGGACCAGCCCTCACGGGTGGGCACCGCGTCCCGGGCCGACTTCACCGGCCCGACCCGGCGACGGTCATGAGGTTCGTCGGCGAACACTCGGGCCGCTTCGCGGTCGCGCTCCTGCTACGGGTCCTGGGCGTCAACGAGTCGACCTACTACCAGTGGGTGCGTCAGGCCGAGCAGCCCTGTGACCGGAACCTGGTCGACCTCGGCCTGCTCTCCAACATTCACGAGGTCTGGGAAGCGTCCGGCCGTACCTACGGCGCGGACCGGGTGCACCGGCAACTGCGCCGTGACGGGATCCGGGTCGGCCGTAAACGTGTCGAGCGGCTGATGCGCCAGCAGGGCTGGCAGGGTGCGTTCCTGCGCCGCGGCTGGCGCGGCGGCTCTACCCGGCAGGACCCGCGACACACGCCGGCACCGGACCTGGTCAACCGCAACTTCACCGCGGCCGGCCCGAACCGGCTCTGGGTGGCCGACGCCACCCGAATCCCGTGTGGCGAAGGAGTGTTCTGGCTGGCAGCCGTCCGGGATGCCTTCTCCCGCCGGATCGTCGGCTGGAAGACCTCCGACCGCTGCAACACCGACCTGATCCTGGGCGCCCTCGAGTACG
Organism: Dactylosporangium sp. NPDC005572; assembly: GCF_040605515.1. NCBI lineage: Bacteria > Bacillati > Actinomycetota > Actinomycetes > Micromonosporales > Micromonosporaceae > Dactylosporangium > Dactylosporangium sp. NPDC005572. The sequence continues at coordinate 3,112 of NZ_JBEXCY010000418.1, forward strand.
GCATCTGGTCCCGCGAGGTCCGCGACGGTCAGCTGATCCATCACTCGGACAGGGGCTCGAACTATACGTCTTTCCGATTCACGGAACGCTTGCAGGACAACGGAATCCTGCCTTCCATGGGGTCCGTCGGTGACT
>NZ_JBEXCY010000419.1:0-3140 GCF_040605515.1 Dactylosporangium sp. NPDC005572
CCGGCGGTGGTCTCCACCCCGGCCTGCGCGTAGCCGGCGATGATGGCGGCATCATCCTCGGCCCCTACCCGGTGCGGTACCGGCTCGACGACGCCGAGGCGGGCCCGTTCGGCGGTGGCCGCGGCGGCGTGGTCGAGGTCCTGGTAGGGGGTGCCGCGCCAGAGTGCGAGGGCCGCCCCCAGCCGGTCGGCGAGGTCGGCCAGGTCGGCCGGGGTCAGGCCGGGCGGGGCCGCGGGGAGGTCGCCCGCGGTCGCAAGCGCCCGGTGGGCCGCGTCGACCGCCGCGGTGAACCGGCCCGCGTCGACCGCGTCGTCGCCCACCCGCAGTGCGTAGCCGGGCGGCGTCGTGACCAGCACCGACGCCCGTTCGCGGCGGGCCCGGGACGGTTCGACGGCGCGGCGCAGGCCGGAGACGTACCCGTGCAGCGAGCTCAGCGGCGACGGCGGGACGTCGTCGCCCCACACAAGGTCGACGAGGGTCTCGACGGCGACGGTGCGCGGGCGGTGCAGGACCAGGGCGGCGAGCAGCGCCCGCTGCTTGGGGGTGCCGAGGTCGGCGGGCGTGCCGTCGGCGCCGGTGACCTCCACCGGACCGAGCACCCCCACCCGCATCCGTCGAGGATACGGGCGCCGGGGCGGGCCCGGCCCCCGTCGACCGGTCAGGGAACGGCCACCGTGCCGGTACCGGCGCCGGCCGCCGGCAGCCGCCGCGCTTGCCGACATCGTCCGGTCCGCGTGTCGATTCCGGGTGCGGTTGACTCGTCGTGTAGGCAGACGGGCCCGCCCGGGCCCCGGCACGACGGGACACACCATGGCGAAGTACCTCATCCTCATCTACGGCGACGAGCGCGAGTGGTCGGCGATGACCCCCGAGGACCGGCAGCGGCTCGAGGCCGGCCACCTGGCGTTCCGCGCGGCGGCCGGCCCGGCCGTGCTCGCCGGGGAGGAGCTGGAGCCGGCGTCGACCGCCACGTCGCTGCGGGGCGCCACGGTCACCGACGGGCCGTTCCTGGAGACGAAGGAGGCGCTCGGCGGCTACTACCTGGTCGAGGCCGGCGACCTCGACGAGGCGATCGCGCTCGCGTCGCGGCTGCCGGAGGTCACCGCCGGGCACAGCGGCGTCGAGGTCCGCCCGGTCGTCGATCATGGCTGACGTCGCCGAGGCCGTGTCCGAGGCGCACCGGCGGGACTGGGGGCGGGTCCTGGCCGCGACCGCGCGCCTGACCCGCGACCTGGACCTGGCCGAGGAGTGCACGCAGGACGCGTACGCCAAGGCCCTGGAGACCTGGCCGCACGACGGCGTGCCGGCGCGCCCGGGCGCATGGCTCACAACCGTCGCCAAGAACCGGGCGCTCGATGTACTGCGGAGGGAGTCCACCCTGCGGCGGACGCTCCCGCTGCTCGTGACCGATCCCGGCCCGCCCGCGGCCGAGGACCCGCTGCGGCTCGTGTTCACCTGCTGCCACCCGGCCCTGTCCCGCGACGCGCAGGTGGCCCTCACGCTGCGCCTGGTCTGCGGCCTGTCGACGGCCGAGGTGGCGCGGGCGTTCCTGGTGGCCGAGCCGACGATGGCGGCGCGGGTCACCCGGGCCAAGAAGAAGATCGCCAAGGCGCGCATCCCGTTCCGCGTGCCGCCGCCGGACCGGCTCGGCGAGCGCCTCGACGCGGTCCTGGAGGTGGTCCACCTGGTGTACACCACCGGCCACGCCGCCCCGACCGGCCCGCAGCTGGTGCGCCGCGACCTCACCGACGCGGCGCTCGCCCTCGCGCGGACCCTGCACCGCCTCATGCCCGCGTCGGCGGGCGCGGCCGCGCTGCTCGCGCTGCTGGTGCTCGTCGACGCCCGCCGCGACACCCGGGTCGCCCCGGACGGCCGCCTGCTGCTGCTCGCGGAGCAGGACCGCTCGCGCTGGGACGCGGCGGCCATCGCGGAGGGCACCCGCCTGCTCGCCGGTGCCCTGCGCCGCCAGCCGCCGACCCGCTTCGCCGTCGAGGCCGCGATCGCCGCCGTGCACGCCGAGGCCCCGACCTGGGCCGACACGGACTGGACCGAGATCGTCGGCCTCTACGACGTACTGCTGCGGCTGTGGCCCTCCCCCGTGGTCGCGCTCAACCGGGCCGTCGCGGTGGGCCTGCGCGACGGCCCGCGGGCCGGCCTGGCCGCCCTGGACCCGCTGCTCGCCGAGCCGGCCCTGGCCACGTACGGCTACCTGAGCGCGGCCCGCGCCGACTTCCTGCGCCGCCTCGGCGACCGGCCGGCCGCGGCGGAGGCGTACCGCGAGGCGATCGCCCTGACCGCGAACGACGTCGAACGCGCCTACCTGGCCACCCGCTTGGCAGAGGTGACGGCGTTACGCTGACGGTGACGGCGTTACCCGCCGGCCGGATTGGAGCACCTCGATGGCATACCCGCCGGAGCCGTGGTCGTTGCGCGGCACGATGCACGTGTCCGTGTGGGTGGTACCCTGCTCGGTCGTGCCGCCGCTGCCCGCCGCGCTCGCCGGGGCGGTCCGGGTCGTCCGGCTCGGCGCGCGGGCCGTCGTCGGGACCGCCTGGGTCGACTACCGGCCGGGCGGCGACCTGTCGTACCGGGAGCTGCTCGCCGCGACGCTCACCCGGGCCGGCGCCCGGCCGCGGGTGACGATCAGCCACATCTGGGTCGACAGCCCCGACTCCCGCGACGGCGGGCGGGAGCTGTGGGGCATCCCGAAGGACCTGGCCGACCTCACCGTGACCGACGTCGCCGCGACCGCCTGGACGGGGACCGGCCCGATCGCGTCCTCGGCCGTCCGCGCCGGCGCGCGCCTGCCGTTCCGCCTCCCGGTGGCGTTCCGCGTGGCCCAGGACCTGGCCGGCACGGCGAAGGTGACGCCGGTCCGGTCGACGGCCCGCTACGGCACGACCCGGGTCACGTGGGACATGGCCGCGGACGGCCCGCTGGGGTTCCTGTCGGGCCGCCGGCCGCTGCTGTCGCTGGTGGCGACGGACTTCCGCATGCGCTTCGGCGACCCGGCCCGCCACCCGGCCGCAGACCCGGCCGTGGCCTGACGGGCGAACGGTCACACCCACCCGGCCGGACGCCGGCCACCATGATCACCGCGGCCGCGGCCCCGGCCGGCGAGTGGCGCGGCGCGGCGCGGC
>NZ_JBEXCY010000420.1:0-3082 GCF_040605515.1 Dactylosporangium sp. NPDC005572
ATCTGCGAGACCTTCCTGCGCGGCGTCGAGGGACTCATCCGGACCCACGCCGCACGCCAGCCATCCTGAGCTGCGTTCAGCCTGCGTCGGGCGCGCCGAACCGTCGGCCGTCGAAGTGGATCGCCGGCTTCGTGCTTCCAGCCGGCCGTCCCTGGGGCCGCGCTCCGGCACGAGCATCAGCCCCTCGTCGATCCCTGTCGGAAAGCCGTACAGGCGGGTGGCGGTCTGAACCATCGCCGGGCGGTCACCGTGCAGTGGGTGACGGACCCGTGCGGGTCCCCGACATCAGGGAGAGCCACGATGCTCACGATCACCAGCCGGATCCGCCGCGCGACCGTACTGATCAGCGCAACACTGACACTCTCCAGTGCCGTATTCGCGTCTCCGGCGTTCGCGGACCCCCTAGTGCCCGTCGGGCCGCCCGCGCCCTACGTATGGCCGGAATGCTTCGGCCAGGCGTACCAACGGATCACCTTCCTCCCCACGGGCGAGATCCTCGGCGTGCCCACCGCGGGCATCATCTACGCCGTGCCCGGGGCTGCGATCACGAACGGAACTCCGGGCGACGATGTGATCATCGGAACGACGGGTGACGACTTCATCAACGGCTTCGGCGGTGACGACAAGATCTGTGGCGGAGACGGTTGGGACACCCTCATCGGCGGGATCGTCGGCACCGAGGGATCGGACATCGACAGCATCGACGGTGAGGGCGGCCGGGACTACATCCAGGGGGGCCCGGACAACGACTCACTGTTCGGAGGCGCCGAGGGGGACTTGATCACGGGCGACGACGGCAACGACGCGCTGTACGGCAACCGGGGCGACGACGACCTGACCTGTGGCGAAGGGTGGGACGTCGCCGAGGGCGGTCTGGGCAATGACGAGCTTGTCGGCGCACTTGACGGGCATGGTTGCGAGATCAACGCATTGTGATGTGGACGCAGTTCCTACGGTCCGGCGCCGGGGCGGGCGAGGCCGGTCTCGTAGGCGAACACGACGGCACCGACCCGGTCGCGCAGGCGCAGCTTGGTCAGGATCCGGTTGATGTGGGTCTTCACCGTGGTCTCGCCCAGGAACAGCCGGGCGGCGATCTCGGCGTTGTTCAGGCCGCGGGCGATCAGGCCGAGCACCTCGCGTTCGCGGTCGGTGAGCGCGGCGCAGCGCTCGTCCGGGGCCGGGCCGGCGGTGCCGGTCACGTACCGGTCGACCAGCCGCCCAGTGACCGACGGCGCCACCATCGCGGCGCCGCGCAGCACCCCGCGGATCGCGACCAGCAGCTCCGCCGCCGGGGCGTCCTTGACCACGAAGCCACTCGCACCGGCCCGCAGCGCCGCGAACGCGTACTCGTCCAGGTCGAACGTGGTGATCACGACGACGCGCGCGGCCGGGACGGCGGCGCGGATTCGGGCCGTCGCGGCGACACCGTCCAGGCCCGGCATGCGGACGTCCAGCATGACCACGTCGGGCCGCAGCTGCGCGGCAAGGGCCACGGCGGCCGACCCGTCGGCCGCCTCGCCCACCACCGTCAGGTCCGGCTGGCTGTCCACCACCATGCGCAGCCCGACCCGCATCAGCTCCTGGTCGTCGCAGATCAGTACCCGTGCGGCCACCGCCCCATCCTGCCGCCGCGGCGCTGAGAGGCCGCTGTGGCCGGCTGAGAAGCGGCTGTGGAGCCGTTCACGGGCAGGGTCGCGGCCAACCGGAACCCGCCCGGCACCGGCGCCGCCTCCACGGTGCCGCCGGCGTCCGTCACCCGCTGCCGCATGCCGGCCAGGCCGCGACCGGACGACGGCAGTCCCGGACCGCCGCCGTCCCCGCCGGTGTCGACGACCTCGACGCGGACCGTGCGGCGGCGACCGGGCGCGCCGAAGTCCAGCAGGACGTCCACCGAGGCGCGAGCGCCGGCGTGGTTGAGCACGTTGGTCAGCGCTTCCTGGACGATGCGGTACACCAGGCCGAGCAGCGATGCCGGCACGCCGTCCGCGGTGCCGGCGATCCGCAACTGCGCTCCGGCCAGACCGGCTCCCGCCCGGGTCACCAGGTCACGCAGGTCGGCCGGTTCCCCGGGAGGCACGCCGTGGCCTTCGCCGGGCGGCTGCGGAACGCCTTCACCTTGCGGCTGCGGGACGCCTTCACCGGAGGGCTGCAACACCTCGAGCAGGCGGCGCAGTTCCTGCAGCGCGGCCCGGCCCGTGCTGCTGACCAGGTCGAGGGTCCGGTCCACGACCGCCGGATCGGTATGCCGCATGAGCCGGGCACCCTCGGCGTTGACGACCATCACCCCGACGCTGTGGGCGAGCACGTCGTGCAACTCCCGGGCGATCCGGGCCCGTTCGCCGGCGATCGCCGCGGCGGCGACCGCTTGTCGCTGCGCCTGCGCGTACGCCTGGCGGGCCCGCACGTACTCGCCGAGCAGCCACGCGGTGCCGACCGACAGGCAGAACCCGGCGGCGCCCCAACCGGCGTCGACGCCCTGATACCAGCGCAGCGCCCAGGCGACGAAGAACCCGGCGGCGAGCGGCGCGGCAACCGCGGCGCTGCCTCGCCGGCCCCGGACCACCAGCGTGTACACCGCCACGAGCAACGCAACGTGCGCCAGCGGCAGGTGCTCCTCCCACACCCCGCCGAGCAGCCCCGCCCAGGCGGCACCGACGGCGACCGCGGCCGCGGCCCGCGGGTGCCACCTCCGCCACAACACCGTCGAGACCAGCACGAGCAGCAGAGGCAGCCGCACCCACCATGACCCGCCCTCGGGCAACCCGGCCGCCGCCGCGAGCAGCACCGCGACGAGGGCCGTCTCGGCCAGCCACGGATGGCGGCCCGACCAGCCGAGAAGCCCGTGCACCGCTCCACGATACGGCTGTCGGGACCGGCCGCCGTCCACCCGTGGCAGGACACCGGCGGGCCGCCGGGACGACGCCTGACGACCCCTGCCGTCCATACCGTCGCCACATGTCGATCTTCCGGGAGTTTCTGCTCCACCCCAGGCTGACCGGCGCGGTCGCGGCCAGTTCCCCGCGGCTCGCCCGCGCCTTGACCGACGGCCTGGGCCTCGAACGGGCGCACACCGTCGTCGAAC
>NZ_JBEXCY010000421.1:0-2995 GCF_040605515.1 Dactylosporangium sp. NPDC005572
TGGAGGCGTCCTTGCCCTGGCCGTCGATCTCGGTGTCCTCGATGCGCAGGTTCGCCCGGTCGTCGGTGACGGTGACCGCCTGGACGTTGGCGACCCGGATGCGGCTGTTGCGGATCGTGACGTTGCGCGCCCGGATCTCCAGGTGGTCGGTGATGTCCTTGCCGTCGATGACCGTGCCGTCGACGGTGATGGTCATCGGGCCGGTGTACGGCGTCAGGGTCACCCTGGCGCGGGTGTCGCCCGGCAGGCCCTGCGGGTAGCCGGTGTTGTGGGCGGCCGGGAAGCCCGGGACGGTGTAGGTGGGCGGCGGTCCCGGGTCGGTCGTCGGCGGTACTGCCGGCGGGGCGGTAGTCGTCGGTGGGGCGGTGGTCGTCGGCGGGGCCGTGGTCGTCGGGACGGTCACCGGGGGCGGGTCACCGGGCCATCCCGGGTCGCCGGGCTGGGCCGGCGCGCTCGTCTGGATCGGGTTCCGGGGCTGACCCGGGTTTCCGGGGTTCCCCGGGTTCCCAGGGTTGCCCGGGTTTGCAGGGTTGCCCGGGTTGCCCGGGTTGCCCGGGTTGCCGGTCCGGCCCGGGTTGCTCGTCGCCGGCGGGGGCGGTGCCGGGGACGGGGTCGTGCCGGCCGGGCTGCTCTCGACCGGGTCCGCCGCCGCGGGCGGCCGCTCGGGCAGGCCGAACTCGCGGGGCGGCTGAGCGCAGGCGCCGAGCCCGCCGGCCACCAGGGTCGCGGCGAGCACGCCGGCGCCGGCCCGGCGCCGCCGCTGCGGGTCACGCCAGGCGTCACGCGGCTTCATGTCGACGGCCACGCTCCGGCACCGGTGCGCACGGCAACCGGCGGGAACGCTGCGGCCGGATGAACTACGACTTGCCGTTGTGGTACTGGTCGAGCCATTCGCCGAGGTCGGTCAGGTCCACCGGGCGGCGCTGCTCCTCCGGCACGAGGTCGACCAGCGTGGACATGGCGTCGAGTGCGGCCAGGATCTCGCGGCCCACCTGGTCGGCCGGGCGCATCGCGTCGACCGACACGAGCACGCCCCGCTGGGCGTACCACTCCAGCACCGGCTGGGTGACCTGCCGGTACAGCTCCAGGCGCTGGCGGATCACGTCCGCCGTGTCGTCGGAGCGGTGCTCCTGCTGGGCCCGGGCCAGCAGCCGCCGCGTGACCTCGTCGTCGTCGGCCTTCAGGTGCAGCACGACGTTGACCGTCATGCCGAGCTCCTTGGCCGTTGCGTACGCCGCCTTGGCCTGCTCGAGCGTGCGCGGGATGCCGTCGAGGACGTACCCGGTGCCGGCCGCCTTCGCCGCCGCGAGGTGCTCGCGCAGCAGCCCCAGGACGATGTCGTCGGGGACCAGGTCGCCACGGTCGAGGTGGCCCTGCACCCGTCGCCCCAGCTCCGTGCCGCGGGCGACGTGGTCGCGGAGCAGGTCGCCGATGGCGATGTGCGGGATCTTGAAGTGGCTGGCGATCAGCGCGCCCTGTGTCCCCTTGCCCGCACCAGGCGGCGCGACCAGCAGCACCCGCATCCGTCCCTCTCCCTGCTTCGCCGGCCGTCTCTGCCTGCACCAACGTATCTCGTCGCGGTCGATGTTCCAGGTTCCAGCCCTTACGGCGTTGTTTCGATCACGTTCCGCCCGCCCGGTAGCTGCCTGGAAGCTTGACGGCTCGTGGCCACTTCCCCCGGCCGCCGCCGACGTCTCCCAGGTCGATTCGCCCGTCGGCACCGACACCGTGACCGGGGCAGGGCGGTGCTCGGCAGCGTCATCGCCTGGACCGGCCCCGGCCACCGGGACGCGCCGGCCGTGCCGGGTCCGGTTCGCCGTCCTCGCCGGCCTGCTGGGCGCGGTGGTGGGCATGATCGAGGTCCCGGCGTCGGCCGGTCCGAGCTGGTCCCGGCGGCCGACGACCGGGCCTGGCCGTCGTCGGCCCGTTCGTGGCGAGCGCCCTCGCCGCGGTGATCCCGAAGTTTCTGCGCCGCCGGCTACGGCTTGCGGGCCACGCCGCAGAACTCCGAGGCCGGGGTCTCGTCGTTGCCGTCCGGGCGCCAATGCGAGACGGTGAGGACGCCCGGGGTCAGCAGTTCGAGGCCGTCGAAGTACGACTCGATCTCCCCGGGTGTCCGCACGGCCATCGGTGCGGCGCCGCCCGCGTTCCACATCTGCACCGCCCGGTCGACCGCCTCCGGGTTGACCTCGCGGGTCGGGTGGGAGATGACCAGGTAGCTGCCGGACGGGACCGCGTCGACGAGGGTCCGCACGATGCCCTGCGCCTCGGCGTCGTCGACCACGAAGTTGAGGATGCCGAGCAGCATGATCGCGACCGGCTGGCTCAGGTCGAGCGTCTCGGCCGCCGCCGCCAGGATGCGCGCCGTGTCGCGGATGTCGGCGTCGATGTAGTCGGTGGCGCCCTCGGGCCGGCTGGTCAGCAGCGCCCGCGCGTGCACCAGCACCATCGGGTCGTTGTCGACGTACACCACGCGGGACTCGGGCGCGGTGTGCTGCGCGACCTCGTGGGTGTTGTCCGCGGTCGGCAGCCCGGTGCCGATGTCGAGGAACTGGCGGACCTTCGCCTCACCGGCGAGGTGCCGCACGGCGCGCCCGAGGAACTGGCGGTTGAACCGGGCCGACTGCACCAGCTCGGGCATGAAGGCGAGGACCTGCTCGGCTGCCTCCCGGTCGGCGGCGAAGTTGTCCTTGCCCCCGAGCAGGTAGTTCCACAGGCGGGCGGAGTGGGCAACGGTGGTGTCGAGCTTCGCGATCTCGTCGTCGGCGACCATGTCCGTCCTTGGACCGTTTGGGGGGCGTTCGCGGGGTGACGCGCACAGCATAGGCCGTCAATGCCCCGCCCGGTGCGCCGCCCGTCCCGTGGACGTGTCAAACCGTGACCCGGCCGCGGGGGGGGGGCGGCCGGGGGCGGGGGGGGGGGGGGCGACCGGGCCCGGGTGAGGGCGGGGCTCAGGGGGGCCGTCGTGGTGTGGCCGGGCATCTGCCAGAGCGTG
>NZ_JBEXCY010000422.1:0-2952 GCF_040605515.1 Dactylosporangium sp. NPDC005572
CCCGTCGACGTTCGAGACGTGGACCTACGGCCCGAAGGGCAAGGTCTACGACGGCCTCGGCGACGCCGGGCAGCCCGTGCACGGCGGCGTCGGCGGCGGCCTCGAACCGGCGCACCAGCGGCCGGACCCCTTCGCCGGACGTGAGGGCCCGCAGGACGTCCACGGACAGCACGTTCGTCGTGCCCTCCCAGATCGGCAGGACCTGCGCGTCGCGCAGCAGCCGCGGGATGCCGGTGTCCTCGACGTAGCCGGCGCCGCCGAACGCCTCCAGGTACTCGCTCGCAGCGGCCGGGGCGAGCCGCCCGGTGGTCAGCTTGGCGAGGGGTGCGACGAGCCGCAGCTCCGCGGCGGCTGCCTGCCGTTCGTCGGTGTCCCCGTGCTCGGCCCGGCCCAGCAGCGCGAACGCGTGGGCGGCGAGCGCGAACGCGCCGGCGGTGTCGACGGCGAGCCCGCCGAGGGTGGCCCGGTGCAGCGGGTTGGCCGCGAGGAGCCCACCGGCGACGGTCCGCTCGTTCGCGTAGCTGACCGCGTACTCGAGGCCGCGGCGCATCCCGCCCGCCGCGGCGGCGGCGTTGTGCAGGCGGGTGACGACGACGAGCGTCATCATCGTGTGCAGGCCGGGCCGGGCGGGGTCGCCGACGGGGAACGCGGGCACGTCGTCGAGGCGGACCTCGCCGGTCGGCACGGCCCGGGTGCCGAGCTTGTCCTTGAGCCGCAGCACCTGCAGCCCGGCGGCGGGGCCGACGCCGTCGGCGTCGTAGCGGGGCACGAGGAACGGCACCAGGTTGCGGCTGCCGGGGCCGGCGCCGTCGGGGCGGGCCAGGGCGATCGCCATCGCCGAGTCGATCGCGGAGCAGAACCACTTGTCGCCGGTGAGCCGCCACCCGTGTTCGGTGTGCCGGGCGGTGGTGGTGGACCGGGCGATGTCGGACCCGCCCTGGGACTCGGTCATCCACTGCCCGCTGGTCACCGCCACCGCCGGGTCGGTGCTCGTCAGCCTGTCCAGCCATTCCCGGTGTACCGGGTGCGCCGCTCCTGGCAGCGACAGCAGCGCGGCCGCGCCGTCGGCCATGGCGACGGGGCAGCTGAACGTCGCCGACTCCGGGCCCCACAGGTGCAGCAGGGCATGCTGCACGACGCGGGCGCCGGCGCCCCACGTGGTGCGGCTGTCCGCGAGGTAGGGCAGGGCGACGACGCCGTGGCGGGCGGCCGCGTCCCGCTGGGCCCGCCAGCCTTCGGCGGTGTCGACCCGCTCGATCCGGTTGCCCCACGCGTCGAACCGGGTCAGGACCGGCGGGTGGGTCTCGGCGTCGTGGTGCGCGGCCCGCAGCGGCCCGAGGACCTCGGCCGACAGTTCGGCGAGCCGGCCTTTGGCGGCGGCGTGGCCGGCGTCGCCGAGGAGCCGGTCGAGCCAGCCGCGCAGCTGCGGGTCGGTGCTGTACGGGTCGCGGAGCGTCGGCGGCTGCTGCGTGAAGCGCGTCATACCCCGAAGGTTACCGCCCGGTAATCCGGGTCACACCAGTCGGAGCTGCCCACCGGCGCGGGCGGCCGGCCCGAGGTCCCCGGTGCGGTGGTGGCGCCGGCACAGCACCTGGTAGCGCACGTCGGCGGGGGTGTCGTCGCCCTCACTGCCACTGTCGGCCGTGTCGCCGATCACCACCTGGTCGCCGTGGCGGGCGATGACCCCGTCGACGATGCGGGCGTTGAGCAGGCCGGGCCGCCCGCACCAGCACAGCACCTCGACCTGCACCCGGGTGACCTCGTCGGCCAGTTCGAACAGCCGCTGCGCGGCCGGGAACAGGCTGGTGCGGAAGTCGGTGGCCAGCCCGAACGCGTACACGTCGACGTCGGAGGTGTCGACGAGGTCGGCGAGCTGCTCGATCTGCGCGACGGTGTAGAAGCTGGCCTCGTCGCAGATGAGGTAGTCGACCCGGATCCCGCGCGCCCACCGGTCCCGCACGAGCCGCCGCAGGTCCAGCCCGGTGTCGACCTCGACGGCCTCCTTGCCCAGCCCGATGCGGGTGCTGAGCCGCCCGGGCCCGGCCCGGTCGATCGTGGTCAGCACCATCCCGTGCCGTCCCTGCCGGGCGTGGTTGTAGTCCATCTGCAGCGCAAGGGTCGACTTGCCGCAGTCCATGGGCCCGTAGAAGAACTTGAGCGAGCCACCGCGCCGCAGCCGGCTGTCGCCGGCGGCCACGCAGGAGTCGGGGTCGGAGTCGGTTGCCGTCACGACGGCGAAGCCTACTTCAGTGGGACCCTACCGGCGCTGCGACGGGCTCGGGCGTGGTCAGCGGCCGGGTGGCGCCGGCGATGAGGACCGCGACGGCCTGCAGTGCGGCGACGACCAGCAGGGCCCGCAGGACGGTGACGTGGTCGCCGATCATCCCGATCAGGGGCGGCCCGGCGAACGCCGCCAGCTTCCCCAGTGTGGAGATGACCGTCACGCGGGCGGCGGCGTGGGCCGGGTCGTCGGCGCCGGCGCTCATCCCGACGGGGTAGCCGAATGCGGTACCGACGCCCCAGAGCAGGGCACCGGCGAGGGCGACGGCGAGGTTCGGACCGAACACGAACAGCAGCAGCCCGACGATCGTGATCCCGCCGAGGGCCCGCAGGACGGCGACGCGCCCGTACCGGTCGAGCAGCCTGGCCCCGAACCAGCGCACGGCGGTGGTGGCGGCCAGGTACGCGGCGTAGCCGAGGCTGCCCAGGGCGGCGGTGGCGCCGTGGCCGTCGATGAGCGCGACGCCGATCCAGTCGCCGGCGGCGCCCTCGGCGAACGCGAACGCGAGCACGAACAGCCCGATGAGCACGGTCCGCGGTTCCCGCCAGGCCCGCCCGCTGGCCGGTGGCGGCGCGTCGGGGTGCGGCTGCTCCGGCAGGTAGTCGCGGGCGGCGATCCCGAGCCGGCACCCCGCCGCCCGGACCACGTCGACGTGCGACTCGGTCTCCAGG
>NZ_JBEXCY010000423.1:0-2937 GCF_040605515.1 Dactylosporangium sp. NPDC005572
TGGTGAAGATGGTGGGGGCGTTGCGGCGGGGGGTGTTGCCGCGGTCGTTGTGGGCGGGTGTGCCGTCGCCGTTGGGGGTGTGGGGGACGGTTCGGTTGTTGGATCGGAATCTGCCGTGGCCGCGGCCGGACGACCGCCCCCGCCGCGCGGGCGTCTCGGCGTTCGCGATCTCGGGGACGAACGCGCATCTCATCCTCGAGGAGGCGCCCGTCACCGCGCCGGCGGCGGCCGAAACCGGCGACCCGGCGGTGCCCTGGCTGCTGTCGGCCAGGACCCCCGAGGCGCTGCGGGACCAGGCGAGCCGGCTGCTGCGGCACCTGGAGCGCCACGACGAGCATGACCCGGCGGCGATCGGGCACACCCTCGCCGCCCACCGCACCCACTTCGCCCACCGGGCCGCGCTGCTCACCGACACCGACGAGGACCGCCGCCACGGCCTCGCGCTGCTCGCCGGGGGCCGCACCGGACCCGGCGTCGTCGCCGGCACCGCCGACGGCGACACCCCGGTCGTGTTCGTCTTCCCCGGCCAGGGCGCCCAGTGGGCCGGCATGGCCCGCGAGCTGCTCGACACCTCCGACGTGTTCCGCACGCACATCCAGCGCTGCGCCGACGCCTTCGCCCCGCACGTCGACTGGTCGCTCGTCGACGTCCTGCACGGCGCCGAGGGCGCGCCCGGCCTCGACCGCGTCGACGTGGTCCAGCCGGCGCTGTTCGCGATGATGGTCTCCCTCGCCGCGCTGTGGCGGGCCGCCGGCGTCGAACCCGCCGCCGTCATCGGCCACAGTCAGGGCGAGATCGCCGCCGCCTGCGTCGCCGGCGCGCTCAGCCTCGACGACGCCGCCCGCGTCGTCACCCGGCGCAGCCAGGCGATCGCCGCGATCGCCGGCCGCGGCGGCATGGCCTCCGTCGCCCTGCCCGTCGACGAGGCCGCCCGGTTCGTCGAACGCTGGGACGGCCGGCTCGCCGTCGCCGTCGTCAACAGCCCCCGCTCCGTCGTCGTGGCCGGCGACGCCGACGCCCTCACCGAGCTCGTCGCCGCCTGCCAGGAGGCCGGCATCCGGGCCCGCCGCGTCGACGTCGACTACGCCTCCCACACCACCCACGTCGAACGCGTCCGCGCCGACGTCACCGCCGCCCTGGCCGGCATCCGCCCCGCCGTCGCCCCCGTCCCCGTGTACTCCACCCTGACCGGCGCCCCCATCCCCGGCGATCGCCTCGATGCCGGCTACTGGTACCGCAACCTGCGCGAGCCCGTCCGCTTCGAGGCCGCGACCCGCCGCCTGCTCGAGACCGGACACCGCCTCTTCGTCGAGGTGAGCCCGCACCCGGTGCTCGTCGCCCCGATCACCGAGACCGCCGAGGACGCCGACACCACCGGCGCCGTCGTCGTCGGCACCCTGCGCCGCGGCGAAGGCGGCCACGACCGGCTCCGCAAGTCGATGGCCCACGCCCACGTCGCCGGCGCCCGGGTCGGCTGGGCGGACCTGCTCGGCCCGCGGCCCGACCGCCTGGTCTCCCTGCCCGCGTACGCGTTCCAGCACGAGCACTACTGGCTGCACGCCGACGCGCCCCGGTCGGGCGAGGGCGGCGGCGGCCGGCGGTACCGCATCGCCTGGCGCCCCGTCCCGGGACCCGGGAGCACCGTCCCGGCGGCGGGGGACTGGCTCGTGCTCGTCACGCCCGCCCTCGCCGAGAGCCCCGAGGCCGCCGCCGTCGCCGCCGCGCTCGGCGGCCGCGCCCGCATCCAGACCGACCTCGCCGGCCCCGACCCGGACCTCGTGCTGTCCCTGCTCGCCCTCGACCCCGCCCACCGGCCCGCCGACACCCTCCGGCTCATCCAGGCCGGCCCGCCCGCGCCCCTGTGGTGCCTCACCCGCGGCGCCGTCTCCACCGGCCCCGGCGACCCGCTCACCGACCCGGACCAGGCCCAGGTCTGGGGCCTCGGCCTGGCCGCCGGCCTGGAGGTCCCGCACCGCTGGGGCGGGCTCGCCGATCTGCCCGCCCGGCTCGACGACGCGGGCGCGGCCCGGCTCGTCGCCGCCATCGCCGCCGGCGGCGAGGACCAGCTCGCGCTGCGCCCCGGCGGCGTCCTCGTCCGCCGGCTCGTCCCCGCCCCCACCACCTCCGGCGCGCAGGACGCCGGCTGGCCGGTCGCCGGCGCGGCCCTCGTCACCGGCGGCACCGGCGGCGTCGGCGCCCACGTCGCCCGCGCGCTCGCAGCCGACGGCGTCACCCCGATCGTCCTGGCCAGCCGCCGCGGCCCCGAAGCACCCGGCGCGGACGCGCTCGAGGCCGAGCTCGAGGCCCTCGGCGCCGACGTCACCGTCGCCGCCTGCGACGTCACCGACCCCGGGGCCGTGCGCGCCCTCGCCGGCGAGCTCGCCGAACGCGGTACGCCGATCCGCTCCGTGTTCCACGCCGCCGGCACCGCGGCCGCCCTCGACCTCGCCGACACCACGCCCGACGACCTCGCCGCCGCCCGCCGGGCCAAGGTCGACGGCGCCCGCACCCTCGCCGCGACGCTGGACGGGCTCGACCGGCTCGTGCTGTTCACCTCCGGCGCCGGGATCTGGGGCGGGGGCGGGCAGGGCGCCTACGCCGCCGCCAATGCCTGCCTCGACGCGCTCGCCGAGCAGTGGCGGGCTGCCGGGATCCCGGCCCAGGCCGTCGCCTGGGGCCTGTGGGCCGGGGCCGGCATGGGCGAGGGCCAGGACGGCGACCGGCTGCGCCGCCGCGGTGTCGTGCCCATGAGCGCCGCCACCGCCCTCGGCGAGCTGCGCGCGGCCACCCGCACCGGCGAGCACCTCGTCGTCGCCGACCTCGACTGGCCCCGGTTCGTCACCGGGTTCGCCGCGGTCCGGCCGGTCCGGCTCTTCGACGAGATTCCCGCCGCCCGGGCCGCCCTCGACGCGCTGCGCGCACCGGCGCCCGCCGGCC
>NZ_JBEXCY010000424.1:0-2892 GCF_040605515.1 Dactylosporangium sp. NPDC005572
AAACGATCCTGGCACCACGTGGGATACAGAGGAGGGTGTAGCACCGATCCTTGAGTCCCGCCGCCGCAGGCGCTCCCGCCCGCGCTGAGCGCGACCGGGCCGATCAGGAGCTTCGGCGGGCGGTGCCTCGACGGCGGCGCCCTGTTGCTGGTGGAGTGCGACGGCTCGGCCGCGCAGGCGTGGACCGCGCCCGCGGACGGCACACTGCGCGTCGCCGGGCAGTGTCTCCAGGCCGGGGGCGCCGCGCTGACCCTGCAGCCGTGCGACGGCAGCGCCGAGCAGGCCTGGGACCGCACCGCCCAGCCGGGCGACGCGGCCGAGGTGGCCAGCGTGACCTCGGGCCTGTGCCTCGACCCCGGCGCGGGCACCGTCCCCGGGCTGGCGAACTGCGACGGCACCGAGGCCCAGCGCTGGCACCTGCCCTGAGCCGGAAGCGGGCCGGAACTGACCCGGACGTCGAGGCGGAGCCCCTACGTCACGCGGCGACCTTCCTGGCCGACGCGAGGGCCTTGCCCAGCGCCTCGAGCGGGCCGGCGCAGCCGGCGTGGCTGAACCGCGGCTCGCTCTGCCACGGGATGACCTGGCCGGCCTTGACCGCCGGCAGCGCGGCCCAGGTGGGCTTGGCAGTGAGGTCCTTGGGCTGCAGGGCCGAGGTGCGGCTGTCGAGCAGGATGACGTCGGCCTTGTACTTGTCGACGGTCTCCCAGCTGAGGTTCTCGAAGAACCCGCCGGTGACGTTGTCGGGGACGATGACCTCGACGCCGAGCTCCTGGTAGTAGCTCAGGTCGGCGTAGACCTTCGGGGTGGAGACGTAGAACAGGTCGGCGCTGGCCGAGCCGGCGAGGACCTTCAGCCCCCCGTTCGCCTTCACCGCGTCCTTGACGGCGGTGGCGGCGGCGTCGAAGCGGGCCTTGGCGTCGGTGACGGGCTTCGCGTTCTGGTCGGCGCCGAGCGACGCGGCCAGTTCGCCGTACCTGGCCAGGACCTGGGCCAGCGAGACGCCCGCGACCTTGATCGCGACGCTCGGCGCGAGCGCGGCGATCTTGTCCTTGCTGTCGTCCGGGACGTACCACAGCGCGGGCGGCTCGTACGTGTTCGTGACGAGCAGCTCGGGCTTGAGCGCGGCGTACTTCTCGATGTTGAACTCGCCCCAGGCGTTGCCCAGCGACGTGAGCCTGGCGACGTCCAGGTCGCCGGCGAGGGGATCCTTGCCACCGTCGGCCGTCTTCGACGGCCCGAAGATGCCGACGAGCCGGCTGTCCACGCCGAAGTCGCGCAGCGCGGCGGCCGAGCCGACGTAGGCCACGACCTTCTGCGGGGTGCTCGGCGCGCTGACCCTGGTGCCGCGGTCGTCGGTGAACGCCCACGGGCCGGCCGAGGCCGGCGCCGCCCCACCCTCGTCGTCGGTCCCGCCGCACGCGGCGAGCAGGGCGCCGAGGCCGAGCGCGCCGGCGCCCGTCAGCAGGCGGCGGCGGGACAGGGATGGGGACATGGCGTTGCCTCGTTTCTGACGACTTGTACGATCAGCGCAATAAGGTTAGCCTTCCCTAACTCGTCGATGTCAAGTCACCCGGGAGCGTCGCTTGCAGGTCGTCCACAAAGGACGCTGGCTGGTCGCCGCGGTGGTGCTGCTGCTCGCCGCCCTCGCGGCCAGCCTGGCGATCGGCGCCCGGCCGCTCAGCCCGGCCGAGGTCTGGCACGGCCTCACCGACGCGTCCGGCGCCGCGGTGACCGTCGTGCGCGAGCTGCGGCTGCCGCGCACCGCGCTGGGCCTCGCCGTCGGCGCCGCGCTCGGCCTGGCCGGGGCGCTCATGCAGGCGCTGACCCGCAACCCGCTCGCCGACCCCGGCCTGCTCGGCGTCAACGCCGGCGCGGCGGCCGCGGTCGTGTCGGCGATCGCGTTCCTCGGCGTCACGGACCTCATCGGGTACGTCTGGTTCGCCTTCGCCGGCGCCGCCGTCGTGTCGGTCGTAGTGTGGGCCGTCGCCGGCGGGCGGCGGGCCGGCCCGGCCGGGCTCGCGCTGTCCGGGACCGCCGTCACGGCGGCGCTGTACGCCTACGTCTACGCGGTACAACTGCTGAACACCAACTCGCTGGACCGGATGCGGTTCTGGACGGCGGGTTCGCTCGCGGCGGCCCGGCCGGGCACCACCACGGTCGTCGTGCCGTTCATCGCGGCCGGGATCCTGCTCACCGCGCTGCTCGCCCGCTCGCTCAACGTCCTCGCCCTCGGCGACGACGCCGCCCGCGGGCTCGGCGCCCACCCCGACCGCATCCGGGTCCTCGCCGCGCTCGCCATCGTGCTGCTGTGCGGCGCGGCGACCGCGGCCTGCGGCCCGATCGTGTTCCTCGGGCTGATGGTGCCGCACCTGGTCCGGCCGCTCACCGGGCCCGACCTGCGCTGGCTGCTGCCCTTCTCGGCGGTACTGGCACCGGCCCTGCTGCTGGTCGCGGACGTGCTCGGCCGGGTGGTGGCCCGGCCCGGCGAGCTGCAGGTGGGCGTGGTCACAGCGGTCGTCGGCGGCGCGTTCTTCCTCGCCGTGGTCCAGCGGAGGCGGGCGTGAGGGCGCGGCTCGCGACCGCGGGCCTCCCGCTCGTCGCCGCGGTGCAGCGGAGGCGGGCGTGAGGGCGCGGCTCGCCACGGCCGGCTTTCTCGTGGTCGCCGTGCTCACCGGGCTGGTCGCGATCGGCAGCGGCGACTACCCGATCAGCGTCCCCGACGTCGTGCGCACGCTGCTGGGCGACGGCTCCCCCGCCGACACGTTCATCGTCGAGGAACTGCGCCTGCCGCGGGTGCTCACCGGCCTGTTCGCCGGGGCCGCGCTCGCCCTGGCCGGCGCCGTGTTCCAGTCCCTGGTCCGCAACCCGCTCGGCAGCCCCGACGTGCTCGGC
>NZ_JBEXCY010000425.1:0-2820 GCF_040605515.1 Dactylosporangium sp. NPDC005572
GGTACCAGCCCCGGTCACCAGGGCAACCTTCCCAGCAAACGGCTTCAACACATCCATCATCATCAACACTCCTATCTCGAGGGGCGGAGAAGCTCGCACGGTAGGACACGGATTGCGATGCGGGCATGGATGACGCCCGGCTCTGTGGACTGGAGTTCTGCTGCGGTCAGGTCGAGCCGGCCATGATCACAGCCGCCCGGGAGATCTCAGCCCGACACGGACAACCATCTTGTGCGGCCTCTCGACCGATCCCACCGCTCCCGACTGCAACGAACTCAGTACAGCTAGTCACGTCGCCGATACAGCTCGACGGCAGGCTCCAGCCCGACCGAGCGACGGGAGACCGGCGCGTCCATGACCACTCCAATCAACCGCGCTCGGGCGCTAGCCCGATCGACGCATCTGGACTGACCAGTTAGAAACAACGTAGGCGAAGCCTAAACCCCTGTCAACTAGCCGGTTAGTTTGCACCTGGACTAACCGACTAGTTGACAGCTTCGAACGGCGATGCTTAGCTTCAACTAACCGGTCAGATACCAAACCGGCCTTCGCGGGCAGCAGCCACCACAGCCACGCCCAGCGGGCACATCTCGATAGAGAGGAAGAAGACCATGGAACAGAACAACAACTCAGAAGCTACGCATCGCTCCGCGCGGCGACCGCGGGTGGGCATCGTGCTCGGAGGCGGTGGCGAGACTGGCATTGCCTGGCAGACGGGCGTGCTCGCTGCCCTGGGCAACGAGGCGCACCTGACGCCTGATGCCGTCGACGTCGTCGTCGGGACGTCGGCGGGCGCCATCGCCGGCAGCTACTTCAGCGCGAGACTTGACCTCAACCAGCTCGTTGACAGGGAGCGAACTGGCAAGGTGGCGACGGCACCACTGCCGGCCGGCGAGGGCATGAGTGCCATTCCAACCGAGATCATCGCGGCGCTCGCCTCCACTGAGGGGACGGTGGAGGAACGCGGCCGGATCGTCGGGAAGCTGGCGATGAAGGCGCCCACCCCGATCTCAAGCGCCGACCTTGTCACGTATGTCGGGTCGATGCTCGCCGGCCCGGAGTGGCCAGAGCTGGATTTCCGTCCCACCTCCGTGAACGCCGAAACCGGCCAGACGGTGCTGTGGAAGCGCAGCGATGGCGTCCCGCTCGCGGCTGCGGTCGCGTCCTCCGCCGCGGTCCCCGGCTTCCTGCCAACTGTCGAGATCAATGGTCACCACTACACCGACGCGCCGCGCACTTCCTTCTCAAGCGACCTGGTGGCGGAGAAGGAACTGGATGCCATCGTCTACATCGGGATGCCGACGCCGAACCTGTCGAACACCGTCGAGGAGGAGGCACTGAACAAGCTCGAGGCCGACGGGCTGCGGGTGGTTCGAATTACCGGTGGCGCCGACTCGGAGCTCCTCATCCGCGAGGCATTGGACCCCCGGATCCGGCCGCAGGCCGTCGAGATGGGTCTTCGTGACGGCTCCGCGGCTGCCCCTGCCGTCGCCGGGATCCTCCGCGCCTGAAGCGAGCTGAGCTTGCTGGGGCTGAACTCGGCTCGTCGTCAGCCCCAGCAAGCTGGCCAAAGCAGCTCCTGTGCCGCGTGAGGATTCCGGCCCGGTGCTGCGACCACCACGTTCGTCGTCGTTTGTCACCAGTTCTTCGAAGGAGCGTCGAGTCATGACCGCTATTGTTTGCACCAAGCCCGGAGTGACAGGGCCCGCGCTGCTGCCTCACAACAACGCCGTGCCGTCGTCGCCAACGGGGAGCGGCGCCGACCGTGTCGTGTTTCTACGCGAGTTCGTCCGATCCCCGTTCACCGTCGCCGCTGTCGCGCCGAGCGGCGTGCCTCTCGCCAACGCAATCACCGCGACCCTGCCACGCACCGGGGCCCCACTGGTCGTGGAGCTCGGCCCCGGCACCGGCGCGTTCACCGCCGCGATCCAGCAGAGGCTCGGCGGCCGCGGACAGCACCTGGCCATCGAGATCAACGAACGGTTCGCCGGATCGCTGGCCGACCGCTACCCCCAGGTTGATGTTGTTGTGGCCGACGCCCGCAACCTCCGCGACGTGCTGGCGCACCGCGGTCACCAGAGCGCGGACATGATTGTGAGCGGGCTGCCGTGGGCAGCCTTCGCACCGGACCGGCAGAACGATCTCCTCGACGCTGTCACGGATGTGCTCGCTCCGCATGGCGCGTTCACCACTTTTGCGTACACGCACACGCGATGGCTGCCTCCAGCCCGCCGATTGCGCCGGTCGCTGAGCACACGGTTCGAGGAGGTTACGATCGGCCAGACGGTGTGGGCCAACACGCCACCCGCATTCGTCTACTACTGCCGTAGGCCCACGTCCGAGTAGTCGCGCGCTGGTCGCGCCAAAACGACCCTATGAGGGGTGATGCGCCTGCCCGTGCCGGTGGTGTCGGCCTCGAGTACACCCGCGGCCGACCCCGGCATCTTGGCCGAGGATGCCCGCGCCCGGCGGCCGCAACTCTGACCCCGCGTCGCAAGACAGTCGAGTTGGTGTGTTCAGCCCGCGGCGCACTCCTCCGCTCCATCGATCGGCCCTCGGCGCGGAGGAGTGCGCGCCCGTTGGCGCCGCGATCGCCCCGTCGCGGGATCTGGGACATTTCACCAGCGTGGGGGACGTGGCGATCACGTTTTTTGTGTAGGTCTGACCGCGCTGATGCCGACGGCAGAGGAGCCTGCACTGGTGGTTCAGCCACGCGTCCAGCACCGTGGCGCTCCTTCAGCCCATCCTCGACTACGCACGCTGCTTGAGCTTCCCCCGCTTTGATGGAGCGGTGGTTACCTGCCTCCGGTTGGGGCAGGG
>NZ_JBEXCY010000426.1:0-2773 GCF_040605515.1 Dactylosporangium sp. NPDC005572
GGGCACCTCAAGGCCGCCTACCTGGAGCGGCACCTGGCGGCACTGGCCCTGGACCGCGGCCGGGGAGTGCGGGCGCTACAGGCCCGTGTTCAGGGCGGTCATCAGGGTGCCCGACGTGGTGTCGCCGGACATCTCCCAGATCATGCCGCCCAGCAGGCCGCGCTGTTTCAGCCAGGCCGTCTTGCGCTCGATCGACCAGGCGTCGTCGTACGTCCACCACTGGCCGCCCGCGCCCGTGTAGCAGTACGTCGAGACGGACTGGGTGTCGTGGTACACCGTGCAGCCCGGCACCATGGCCAGCAGGTTGCTGTAGCCGCGGGTGCCGGCCTCCTCCGCGAACTGGCCCGGGGCGGCGCCCGTCGCGGTCTGCCACTCGCCGTTCACGCCGCCGGCCGCGACGCCCTGCCAGCCGCGGCCGTAGAAGGCGAAGCCCACCGTGAGCTGGCGCGGGTTGACGCCGGCCTGGGTGTACGTGTCGACGGCGCGCTCGACGCTGAACGTGAACGAATACGGGTCCTGGGCGTCGGCGTAGAGGTTGCCCTGGTGGCCGGTGCGGCCGGGCTCCCACGAGTTGTCGCTGCCGGCGCCGTGGAAGTCGTACCCCTGCACGTTGGCGAAGTCGAGCGAGTCGAACACGCTCGGCGTGCCGTCGGCGCGGGTGATGTCCCAGCCAGCGGCGATCTTCGCCGGGTCGGCCGGGGTGAAGGCGGTCAGCAGGTAACGCTTGCCCTGCGGCGTGCCGAGCTCGTCGAGCTGCCGGCGGAACTCGGCCAGCAGGGCGGTGTTGTTGGCCTTGTCCTGCGGGCCCCAGTGGTTGCCGGGGTGACCCTCGGCGCCCGGCCACTCCCAGTCGAGGTCGATGCCGTCGAAGATGCCGGCCGCGACGCCCGGGCCACCGGCCCCGCCCGCCACCGGGAGGTTGCCCTTGATGTACATGTCGATGCAGGAGCGCACGAACTTCTCCCGGGACGCCGGGGTGGCCGCGGCGTCGGCGAAGAACTTCGAGTAGGTCCAGCCGCCGATCGAGATGAGCACCTTCAGGTTCGGATACTTGGCCTTGAGCTTGCGCAGCTGGTTGTAGTTGCCCCGCAGCGTCTCCCAGCCGGTGTCGGCGACCCCGTCGACCGACTGGGCCGCGCTGAACGGCCGCCCGTAGTCGGCGTCCGCGTCGCCGGCGCCCGTGCCCTGGTCGGGGTCCTGCGGGTTCTGCGTCGTGCCGCGGGTGACGCCCTGCAGGCAGGTGAGGTTGACCGGGTCGAGGTTGGCGAACGCGTAGTTGAGGTGGGTCAGCTTCGCCGCCGCGCCCGACGTGTCCAGGTTCTTCACGAAGTACTGCCGGCCGTAGATGCCCCACTGGACGAAATACCCCACCTTCGCGTAGCTGCCACTGCCGACGGAGTCGTCGGTCGTGACCGTTACCGCGGTGCTCGGCGGGGAGGTGTTGTCGTACCCGTCGCGCGCCCGGACGGTGAAACTGTACGAAGTGAGCGGTGTCAGCCCGGTGACGGTCGCATTCAGCGAGGTCACTGTCGCCGCGAGCGTGCCACCGCGGTACACCTCATAGGCGGAGATCCCGCTCGGGTCGGTGACCGCGTTCCAGGCGAGGGTCACGGACGTGGCCGTGCGGCCGGTCGAGCGCAGGTTGCCGGGCGCGGGCGGCGCCGCCGTGTCGTCGGCCGGGTTGAGCGTCGAGGTGGTGACGGCCGCGCTGTCCGCCGAGACGTTCCCGCGCGTGTCCTTCGCCCGGACGGTGAAGGTGTACGGCGAGTTCGGCGTGAGCCCGGCGATCGTCGCCTGCGGGGACGTGACCGACGCCTTGACCGTCCCGCCCTGGTAGACGTCGTACGAGGCGATCGGGAAGTCCGTCGGCACCGCCGCCGTCCAGCGCAGCGACACGGTCCGGGTGGTGCGCCCGGCGACGGTCAGCCCGGTGGGGGCGTTCGGCGCCCGGTCGGCGCTGCCGTCGCACTTGTTGCCGTTGATGCGGCAGTTGAGCGGCTCGGCGTTGGTGCCGGTGGCGATGAACCAGAAGCTGTACGGTTCGGTGCTGCCGCCCGCCGGTACGGTGGCGTTGTAGTGTGCGTTGACCACGGTGACGTGGTTGCCGGTGCGGGTGACCGTGCCGTGGTAGCCGGTGCCGACGGTCAGCCCGGCCGGCACGTCGAACTCGAGCGTCCATCCCGTGACGGCGGCGCTGGTGGGGTTGCTGACGACGTACTTGTCGACCCAGTAGGAGCCGTAGTTGGCCGCCGAGAAGCCGGCGGTGAGCCCGGCGGGCGCGGCGTGGGCGGACGCCGGCACCGCGACGAGCGCGGTGGTGACGAGGAGCAGAGTGGCGGCGAGACGCCTGATGGGGTGCACTCATTCCCTCCTTTAGGAAAGTTTCCTGTTAGTTTCGAGGTAGAGAGCGACCGATGTCAATGCATGGGTGACACCTAGGTCACAGCCCGAGGTGCGGGCGCGCCCAGGCGGCGAACCGGCGGATCGCGTCGTCGGCCTCGGGTGCGCGCCCGGCCATCAGACCGGCTGGAGCCGCTGGTTACCTCGGGAAGAGCCGCTCGACCGCGGCGACGACCGCCGAACGGCGGGCGGCCCCGAAGGCGTCGTCCGGGGCGGTGACGCCCGCCCACGACATCGCGATCTGGTTGACGAACATGAGCACGTCGAGCGGGTCCCAGGCCGGGTCCAGCTGCCCGGCCTCCTGGGCCGCGCGCAGCTGCTCGACCTTGCGCGCCACCGACGCCTGGACGGGGTCCTCGGGCGCGCCCGGCGT
>NZ_JBEXCY010000427.1:0-2594 GCF_040605515.1 Dactylosporangium sp. NPDC005572
CGCCCCTGGAGGCTGATCGTGCAGAGTTCCAACCCGGTGCTCACCCGCCTTGGTGCGGCGAGCCCGTGCGGCCGGTCCGGCGCGGGCCCCGGCCACGCCTGCTCCGCGGTGAGCCCGTCGGCGTCGCCGAACAGCAGCGCGCCGGTGTCCGCCAGCGCCACGAAGCCGGCGCCGAGCGGTCGCACGGTCACGACGACGTCGTCGTACAGGCACTCGCGCCCGCCGTACTCGTAGCGGAACAGCCCGGTCCGCTCGGCGCCGACCATCGCCTCGCCCAGGTGCACCAGGTGCCGCGGGCCGGCCGGCCCGTGATGCCAGGCGCACTGCGGCCCGCCCGTGTCGGTGGCCACCTCGACGTCGTGGACGCGGCCGGCGAGCGGACCGGCGTAGCCGACGGCGAGCCGGGTGCCGTCGGGCGACAGGGCCAGCTCCCGGGGGCGGCCGGGCAGCGTGACCCGGTCCACCCCGGGCATCACCTCGGCCGTGCCGGCCAGCCACTCCAGGTCGGCGCCGGCGAGGACCGCGAACAGCTCCCGGTCGGCCGGGCCGGTGGGCCGCCAGTCACCGGTCCGCTGGACCGCGGCGGCCGCCTCGACGATCGGCAGGTCCCAGACCAGGCGCCACAGCTGCGGCCAGTCGTGCCGGGCGGCGAAGTGCTCGACGACGAGGCCGCGCTGGTCGGGGCGGTCGCTGACCTGGCCGGCGGCGATCGCGACAAGGTCGAAGTCGCCCTCGGTCGCCATCGCGGTGAGCAGGCGGCCGCGCCGTTGCGGGTCGGCGCCGGTGAACGCGGCGGCGACGAGGCGGCCGTCGGGGTCGGCCGCGCGGTACCGCTCCAGCTGCCAGGTCAGCAGCAGGAACACGGCCGCCTCGGTCGGGTCGGCCGGCATGAGGCCGTGCTCGGCGCACCACTCGGCGAGCTCGGGCCGGTCGAGGGCGAGCTCGCACAGCCGCTCGGCGAAGGGGGCGGCGCCGTGCTCCAGCAGCCGCCCGCGGGCCATGGCGGCGATCGGGTGCCCGTCGCCGCGGGCGGCCGCCTCGAGGACGGCCGCGTGTGCGCGGGGCTCGTCGTCGAGCTGGCCGTGGTACGGGTCCGTGATCCACAGCAGCCCCCGGAGCCGGTGGTCGGCCGGGTGCGGTTCGGTGCCGTCGAGCGCGGCCTCCCACAGGACCGGGTCGGGTGGCCCGTCGGCGAGCACGATGCTCCACAGGCCCCGCGCGGCCCGGACCGGCAGCGGATGCGGCAGCCGCCCCACCAGGCGGCGCACCGCGGCGACGGCGGCCTCGTCGCCGTCGGCGGCGGCCGTCACCAGGTCCTGCCAGGCGGGGCCGGTGAAGTCCCGCGGGACCTCGGCCGCCAGGCGCCACGCGTGCGGCCGGTTCACGCGGCCTCGTTCCCGAGCGCGATCTCGGTGGCGCCGGCCGCGACGGCGCCCGGGCGGCCGAGGGCGATCTCGGTCGCGAACCGGGCCCGCAGGCAGTCACGCAGCACCGTCAGTACCTCGTGTGCGCCCCGCGCCAGCTCCTGCTCCACGGTGCCGAGGTCGGCCGGGACGAGCTCGCCGAGCGGCCCGGCCGCCAGCCGGTACGCCGGGTGCGGCCGGACCTCGACCTCGTGCGCGCGGACGACGGCGACCCGTCCGGCCGCGGCCCGCGGATAGGGCTGGCGGCGCAGCGCGCCGGACTCGTCGGGGTCGTCAGGGCCCTCGATGCCGCGCCGTTCGAGGGTCAGCGCGTCACGGCACCGGGCCGCGTGGGTGCCGTCGGCCAGGACGAGCAGGCCCGTGCCGTCGAGCCCGTCGAGCCCGTCGAGCCCGTCGAGGTCGTCGGCGCCGGGCGCGTCGGCGGTCGCCTCCTCCACGAGCACGTCGCCGGCGATCCGCCAGCGGGTCAGCCGGGGCTCCCAGGTGCCGTGCTCGAGCGCCACGACCTGGTCCGCGGCGGCGAACGCGACGCCCCGGTAGCCGGCGCCCGGCGGGGCCGGCCGGGTGAGGACCGGCTCGCCGCGCCCGTCGAGCAGGACGAGCGCCTCCTCGACGGCGACCGCCAGATGTGCGCCGTCGGGGGCGACCGCGAGCCACTGGCCGTTGTCGTGGTGGTGCATCGTCGGGCGGACCGGCCCGGCGCCGTGCTCCACCCCGTCCGGGCCGCCGAACAGCAGCGTGCCGTCGGTGCGCAGCGCGACGAACCCGGCGCCGAGGCGCCGCACGCAGGTGAACCCGGCCGGGCCGTGCAGGATCGCCTGCCGGCCGCCGGCGCAGCGCCGCAGCCCCGCGGGCCGGCGCAGGTCGGCCGAGCCGGCGTCCACGATCGACTGTCCGAAGTGGACGATGCCGCGGCGCCGGCCGGGGTCCCCGCCGACGCCCCGGGACACGTAGCGGTGCACGGTCCGGCCGGAGGCGAGGTCGACGTCGTCGAGGAACTCCCGCTGGCCGGGGTGGACGCGGTACCGCAGCGCGAGGCGGCTCGCGTCGGGCGAGAGCGCCAGGTCGTTCAGGTCACCGCCGACGGCCACCCGGACGGGCGCCGGCAGGCGGCCGCGCATCCACGGCGAGGACGGCCTGCGCGAGTTCACCCGCCCGAAGGCGGTCGTG
>NZ_JBEXCY010000428.1:0-2591 GCF_040605515.1 Dactylosporangium sp. NPDC005572
CCGCCCGGCACATCACCATCGTCCCGGAAATCGACATGCCCGGCCACACCAACGCCGCACTCGCCTCCTACGCCGAGCTCAACTGCAACAACACCGCGCCCCCGCTGTACACCGGGATCGATGTCGGCTTCAGCTCGCTGTGCATCGGCAAGGAGCTCACCTACACGTTCGTCCAGCAGGTGCTGGCCGAGCTGGCGGCGATCACCCCCGGCCCGTACCTCCACATCGGCGGCGACGAGGCCCACAGCACGTCCGCGGCCGACTACCGCACGTTCATGAACCGAATCCAGCCGTTCGTCGGCGCCAACGGCAAGACGGTCCTCGGCTGGCACCAGCTCGGCCAGGCCGACCACACCGCGAACCGGGTCGCCCAGTACTGGGGAACGGGCACCTCCGACGCCGACCTGGCGGCCGCGGTCAGCAAGGGCGACAAGATCCTGCTGTCGCCGGCGAACAAGACGTACCTCGACATGAAGTACACCAACTCGACCCCGCTCGGCCTGACCTGGGCCGGCCTCATCGAGGTGCAGACCGCCTACAACTGGGACCCGGGCGCCTACCTCTCCGGCGTGCCGGCCAGCGCGATCATCGGCGTCGAGGCACCGATGTGGTCGGAGACGCTCACCAAGCTCGCCGACATCGAGTTCATGGCCTTCCCGCGGATGCCGGCCCTGGCCGAGCTCGCGTGGTCGCCGCAGGCGGCACGCAACTGGGACACGTTCAAGGTGCGGCTCGGCGCGCAGGGCCCCCGCTGGACGGTCCAGGGCATCAACTTCTACCGGTCGCCGCAGGTCCCGTGGGGCACGGTGCCGTCGCCGTCCGCGTCGGTCTCTCCCTCCGGCTCTCCCTCGGCCTCGTCGTCTGCCTCGCCTTCCCAGCCGCCCTCTTCGGGCCTGGTCAACGGCGGGTTCGAGAGCGGCTCCCTGGCCCCGTGGACGGGCACGGGCTGCTCGGTGGTCTCCACACCGGTCCGCTCCGGGACGAAGGCCCTGGCCGGCGCGGTGACGGCGAGCGACAACGCCCACTGCCAGCAGACCGTGACCGTCCTGCCCAACCGCACCTACCGGTTGAGCGGCTATGTCCGGGGCAGCTACGTGTACCTCGGCGCCACCGGCACGGGCGTCAACGCAAGCACGTGGACGCCCGGCACCGGCGGCACCTACGCACCGCTGAGCCTGACGTTCACCACCGGCGCGTCGACGACGTCGGTGACGGTGTACGTGCACGGCTGGTACGGCCAGCCGTCGTACAACGCCGACGACATCACGCTGACCCTCGCATGAGCGCCTGCGGGTGGGGTACCAGGGCGGCATGCGCCCACTCGGTATCCCACCCGCACAGCTCACCGACGCAGACCTCCTGCAGGAGCTGGCCAGCCTGCACGAAACCCGCAACGACACGCTGCGCCACGGCTCCGAGGACGCCCTGACCAACCACAGCCGCCGCACGGACGAGCTGGAGCGCGAGTACCTGCGCCGCTTCCCGGACCGCGAGGTCAACCCGGCCCGCCTGCGCACCTGACCATCGCTCGTCAAGCGATCCTGACGGAAGACAGCCGATACGTCCCGGCGACTCTCCAAGATCTCGCTCTGAACTGCGAAAACCCGCTCGGGAATATGTGGTCCACAGCTATTGTTGTCATTCGCCGGTAGAGAGTCCTCATCGAGGGCCGCTACCCCAGGACGGCACCTATGCCATCGTGGATCGTCATAGCGTTGATCGTGTGCATCCCCCAGGTGCTCGCCCTGCTGATCGTGGCCGTTGCTCCGGGCCGGACCGCTGCCGTGATCCAGGTACTCCGGATCACGCGCCAAGGTGGTCTTGGCCAGGTCGTACAGGCGCTGCAGAACCGGCGATGCCGATGCGCCTGCCAATGCTCGAACCGAACCGCGGACCAGGCCGGACAGACGGAGCCAGCCGATGGCGCACAATGAGCAGGGTTCGGCGCTACTCGGGCAGACGATCCATGATCGAGCGACGCAGATCCTGGAGGAGCGCCGGCGGGAGGCCCTCACCCGCGCCGAGGCCCTGGCCCGGGCTTGGACGAAGCCGGACGCTCCCCGGCGGCGCGTCCAGAGCCTCACGGATGCCACCCGACTCCTGCGGGTACTTCGCGAGAGAACCCGAACGCAGGTCGTTCTCGCCCGCAGGTTGGGCGCCAACTGGGACCAGGTCGCGACGAGCCTGCAGGTGACCCGCCAGGCTGCCTGGGCCCGCTATCACGAGGCCAGCGCCACCGCGGAGTACCAAACAGGTAGACAGAGCATGTCTGGCGCACTGCGTTCCCTGGACTTCCTCCGCCGACGCACCGAACGGCTCGAGGCGAAGACTGCCAGCCTGGTCGCGGCCGCACGCCAGTCCGGCCGAACCTGGGAGAACATCGCCGACGACCTCGGCGTCCGCCGCCAGACAGCCTGGGAGCGCTACGGACGGCTCAAGACCAATACGACCTGACCTTCCCCCGTTGAATACGCAGAGCACCACAAAGCCCCGCCACCGGCAGGACTACACCATTGCGCGGGGTTCTTGCGAGTGTGGTCGTTGGTCCTGGGTGGGTGGGGTCTTGGGTCCTGGCGGGGTGGGGAGGTTCG
>NZ_JBEXCY010000429.1:0-2576 GCF_040605515.1 Dactylosporangium sp. NPDC005572
GTCTCGGTGAGGGCGGGCAGGATCTTCCGTGACGCCAGCGGCAAGCGCTTCACCTGGCAAGCCTCGCCGATCCGATCGTCTTCCCGCAGGGAACGAAGCGGGCCCTGGGGCCGCTACGAGACGTCGGCGGTCTGCAGGACGTCGGCCATCGGGAATATCTGGCTGCCGGAGTTGGGCAGGTTGACCCAGGCGACTCGCAGCGCGGTGCCGCGCCAGGCCATGCCCACGATGCCCGACGTTGACGTGGGCGATAGCTGCCTGTTTGTCGTCTCGCCGGTGTCCACGTTCACGACGTCGAACGCGTTCACAGGATTGGCGGCGGTACCTCTGAGCGCGATTGCGAGCAGCTGGCCGTCGGCTGAGACCCGGACCCGGTCCGCTGTAGGGCAGTGCCATCGGTTCACGTCGAAGTGCACGGTGCGGATCGGCTTGCCGGTGTCCGCCGAGGTGATTCGCAGGTCGCAGGCGGTCCGTGAGGTGGTGAGCAGCAGTCCGCTCTGGATCGAGATGTTGTTGATGTCCCAGGCGGTGAGGGGGTCGAGCGCGGTGAGCCGTTCCTCTTTGCCGCTGGCCAGGTCGTGCCGCACGATCTGACCCGGTGTGCGGTAGAGATAGGCAGCGGTGGCGGTCGCGCCGACGAGCTGGACGTCCTGGCCCTGCACGCGCACCTCGCGGGTGAGCACCACGGCGCCGCCGGGCGCGAGCACGACGAGGCGGATCGCCAGGCCGGTGACGTCGACGCCGTCGTGGCGCTGCACGCCGGGCTGGAGGTCCTTGCTGCCCAGCAGGACAGTGCGGCCGTCGTCGAGCGCCACGCGCTGCCGTGGCCCGTCGATGTGGTCGGGCGGGGCGACGGTGATGATCTTGCGGTCGGGTGAGAGTTCGAGCAGGCCCCGGGGTGGCTGATAGCCCAGTGGGTTCTGGTTGTTGCCGGCGTCGAGCATCGCCCAGCTGGGCTCCAGGGGGAGTCGTTGGCCTGGTGCCGGCGCCGTCTCGGTTGCGGCCGTCGTGGTTGGCGCGGTCGCCGGAGGGGCCGGGTGCGGGGAGAGCGCGCGCTCAGCCAGGACCATTCCCGAAGCAGTGACGGCGACAGCGATGGTGGCCGCGGTGGCCACGGACCGCAACCGGCGGCGGTGGTGGCGGCGCAGGACCGCACGCAGGTCAGGCGCGCTGGGCGGTACGGCGTCGGCAGCTCGGTGCAGTGTCCGGACCAGGTCGTCGGGCGTCATGTGTGCTCCTCACCGAGCATGCGGCGCAACTCGGCGAGGCCGCGCGCCATGCGGCTCTTGACGGTTCCCTCGGCGATGTCCAGCACCGCTGCGGTCTCCACAGTGGACAGGTCCAGCAGCACACGGCACACGATGACG
Source organism: Dactylosporangium sp. NPDC005572 (assembly GCF_040605515.1). Lineage (NCBI taxonomy): Bacteria > Bacillati > Actinomycetota > Actinomycetes > Micromonosporales > Micromonosporaceae > Dactylosporangium > Dactylosporangium sp. NPDC005572. The sequence continues at coordinate 1,368 of NZ_JBEXCY010000429.1, forward strand.
GTGCGCTGTGGCAGCGGGAGGCGGTACAGCGCGGCGAGTGCCTGCTGATGGCCGGGATCCTCGCGAGCTGGATGGAGGTCGTCGGCGGCCGGCAACGGGCGCTCCCGGCGAACCTTGCGCCACCAAGACGTGGCCCAGTTCATTCCGACCCGGAACGCCCATCCGCCCGGGCTGTCGTGGTCGCGGACCTGGCTCCAGCGTGCATAGGCACGGGCCATCGCCTCATCGGCCGCCTCGCGCGCCAGCTGCGGATTGTTGAGGGCTACGGCGAGCGCGCGGTAAACCCGATCAGCCTCGGAGCGGTAGAACGCCTCGAAGTCGGTCGTTCGCCGGCTTGTCATCAGGGATGTCCCCACAGCACGTACACGCATCGAGGCGGCCCGGCGTTCCCTCGGCGCTCAAAATACTTTCGGGGTGTGCGGTGGGTCCGCGCGCCTCGGATTGATTTGGGTGGTTGTCGGCTGGTGCGGCAGGTGGTGGTTGGTCTGGCAGTGCTGTTGCCGTTGAACATTGAGCCATTTCACGCAAGGTTGTGGTGACGCTCGACAGTCGGGGGGGTGGACGTCCCGACACGCCGAAGTCGTTGGGGTGCAACAAGAAGACGCAGAACCTCGGTACGAAGCTGGTCCCCCCAAAGATCAACTTCATAGAGGTCCTGCGTCGAGGATGAGCATCACATACACCGCCACGTTGAACGTGCGCGAGGAGACGGTGCGGTTTGTCTCGCGCCTGCTGTACGCCGAACGGCTGCGCCGAGGCACCCGAACCGGCACCCGCAGCCTGGGCTGCTTCAAACGGGCCGTGCTGATCATCCGCTGGTTCCTGGACGGCACCCGCCTGAAGCAACTGGCCCGCGACAACGCCATCGGCAAGTCCACCGCGTACGACTACATCCACGAGGGCATCGATGTGCTCGCCGCACAGGCCCCGAGCCTGCACGGCGCCTTGCTGGCAGCCAAGGCGGCCGGCTACAGCCACGTGATCATCGACGGCACCCTGATCGAGACCGACCGGGTGTCGACACCCGGACCCCACCCGCGGGGTCGATCTGTGGTGGTCGGGCAAACACCACAACCACGGCGGCAACATCCAGGTCATCGCGACCCCTGACGGCTGGCCGATCTGGACCTCCGAGGTGCGACCCGGCCGCGAGCACGACACCACCGCGGTAGGCGCCCACGCCGAGATCCTGCCCGCCCTCACCGAGAT
>NZ_JBEXCY010000430.1:0-2521 GCF_040605515.1 Dactylosporangium sp. NPDC005572
ACGGCCAAGGAGATCACCGACCGCATCACGACCACCGCCGACCACCCACCGGCGGCGCGGGCCGGGCGTAGAGTGGGTCGATGGCTGACGGGTGGGAGGCGGACGGCGCCGGGGTGGTGCGGTTGCCGTCGGGCCGGCTGATCCGGGGGCGTGGGCTGCGGCGGCCGTTGGCGGGTGGGGCGGTGCCGTCGTTCGGGCTGTACCTGCTGGGCAAGCCGCCGCCGGCCGTCGAGTGGGCGTCGCGGTGGCTGCGGTGGCCGGACTTCCGGCTGCCGGCCGACCGGGTGGATGCCGCCGACGCGTTCCGGGAGCTGCTGGAGCGGTCCGGGAGCGAACGGGTCGAGGTCGCCTGCGCCGGCGGCCAGGGGCGGACGGGCACGGCCCTGGCCTGCGTCGCGATCCTGGACGGCGTCCCGGCCACCGATGCCGTGGCCTGGATCCGGGACCACTACTCCCAGCACGCGGTCGAGACCCCCTGGCAGCGCCGGTACGTCACCCGCTTCTCCCCCTGAGCTCCCCGTGAGCCGCCACGATCGCGGACTTTTCGCGATCATGGCAGCGGCCAGGACACCGATCTGGACTCTCGGGCGGGGCACCTCGGAACGACCCCGACTCCCCGCACACTGGCCCATGATCGTGGGAAACATCTGGCTGCCTGGACGACCAGATGTTTCCCACGATCATGGACCCATCGACGGTCGCCACCGCGCGCACCGAGCCCTCGCCGGAAATATCCGAAATATCGGGCACGAACCTGCGAGGGGGTGACGGGCGCAGCGCAGCCAGGGCCGGGGAAAGCAGCCAGGGCAGGAGAGAACAGGACCGCCGAAGCTAGGGCGGCCAGCACCCGAGGCCAGCCAGCACGCAACACCAGCCAGCACGCGACACCAGCCAGCACCCGGCGCGAGCCAGCACGCGAGGCCAGCCAGCACGCGACGGCGGCGCCGCCGATGCAGCAACCCGCCGCCGCGTGAGTGAGGCGTGCCGGGTTACTCCTTGGCGGCCAGCGCTTGGATCGGGCGCTTACGGAGTAGGTGGGTCACCGGGAGGATCGTTGTGGCCAGGGCCAGCGTCGCAGTCGCGGCCAGGATGGTCGCGTAGGCGGGCCAGGGGACGTACGGGAGCAGGCGGCCCGTCGCCGTGTGCACCACCGACGTCAGGGTCACCGCGGCGATCGTGCCGCCCAGGAGCAAGGCCGTCCCCAGCAGCGCGGTCTGCTCGGCGTGGACCATGCGGCGGGTCTGGGCCTTCGTCGCGCCCGCCAGGCGGATCAGGGCCAGCTCGCGGGAGCGGGACAGGGCCGCCACCACCATCGTGTTCGCGGCGGCCAGCGCGGCGAAGGCCACCAGGACCGCGATCAGGAGGCGGTTCAGCCAGGCGCCCAGGGCCAGGTCGGTGGCCAGGCTCGCGGTCAGGGCGTCCGCCGACGTCACCACCGCGCCCGGGTGCGCGGCCAGCCAGTCGGACAGGGCCGACGCCACGTCCGCGCCCGGCTGCGCGGCGAGCGAACCGGACGGCGCAGGCCCCAACCCGGCACCCGGCTGCGCGGACAGCGAGGCGGACGGCACGGGCCCCAACCCGGCGCCCGGGTGCGCGGACGGCGAGGCGGACAGCGAGGCGGACGGCACGGGCCCCACCCCGGCGCCCGCGTGCGCGGACAGCCAACCTGACAGGTCGGTGCCCGGCGCCAGGCGGAGCAGGACGTGGTCGTCCGTCGCCGTCGCGGTGTGGCCGGCCACCGTTGCGCGGGTCAGGGTGACGTCGCCGAAGGCCAGGCCGCGGTCGTAGACGGCGGCCACGCGCAGCACCGTGGGGGTGCCGTCGCCGAGCCACAGCGAGACGCGGTCGCCCACGTCCCAGCCGTGGGTCGACGCCTGCAGCGACGACACGGCCAGGCTCGTCGCGTCCAGGTCGGCCAGGCTGCCGCGGCGGACCCGCAGGTCCAGGGTCGACGGCAGGTCGGCCGGGTCGACGGCCTGGGCCGGGAGCGACTCGGCGCCGTCGAGCACGCGGACCACGACCGCGGTGCGGTGCACGCCCGTGGCGGCGGTGACGCCGGGGAGCCGGCGGAGCTCGGCGGCCGCCGACGGGGGCAGGCCGCCGGGGGCGGTCACCGCGAGGGTGGCCACGGTGCCGGCCCGGTGCTGGGCGACCGTCTCGCGCTCCAGGTTGTCCTGGAGGAACCACACCGAGCCGCCCAGGCCGACCGCCAGCACGAGCGCGGTCAGGACGGTGACCGTGCCGCGGGCGTTGGCCCGCAGGTTGGCCGCGGCGAGCCGGCCGCCGGCGCCGAAGACGAGGCGCAGCGGGCGGGCGAGCAGCCGGGCGGCGGCAGCGTTGATCCACGGGGCGAGCAGGGCGACGGCGAGCACCAGCAGGTACAGCAGGCCGGTCGCGGACACCAGCGCCGCCATCCCGCCGGTGACGGCGGTGACCACGACGAGCGCGGCCCCGCCGGCGAGTGCGGCCAGGCCGGCGCCGAAGCGGAGGCGGCGGCGCGGGCGGGGCGGCTCGCCGGCCG
>NZ_JBEXCY010000431.1:0-2507 GCF_040605515.1 Dactylosporangium sp. NPDC005572
CCGCCACCGCCGGGTTCGCAGTCCCCGAACGCAAGCTCGCCAACGCCTGACCTTCACCGCCACCCGGTCCCGGACCTCCCCACGAGGTCCGGGACCTTCACGCGTGAGCAGCCGGCGTCAGCGGCCGTACGCCTCCAGCAGGCGCAACCACACCTCGCTGACGGTCGGGTATGCGGGGACGGCGTGCCACAACCGATCCAGCGGGACCTCGCCGACGACCGCGATCGTCGCCGCGTGCAGCAGCTCCGCGACGTCCGGGCCCACGAGCGTGACGCCGACGATCACCCGCCGGTCCTCGTCGACGACCATCCGGGCGTGTCCCTGGTACCCCTCGGCGTGCAGGGCAGCTCCCGCGACGGCGCCCAGGTCGTAGTCGACCGCCCGGATCCGCAGCCCCGCAGCCTCGGCGGCGGCCGCGGTCAGCCCCACCGACGCGACCTCCGGGTCGGTGAAGACGACCTGCGGCACGGCCCGCTCGTCGGCGGTGGCGACGTGCCGGCCCCACCGGCCGTCGTCGACCGCTTCGCCCGTGGCACGCGCCACGATGACGTCGCCCACCGCGCGAGCCTGGTACTTGCCCTGGTGGGTCAGCAGCACCCGCCGGTTGACGTCTCCGGCGGCGTACAGCCAACCCCCGTCGCCGACCGGCGCACCGTCCTCGCCGACGACCCGCAACGTGTCGTCGACCGTGAGCCAGGCGCCGGGCTTCAGGCCGATCCGGTCGAGGCCGAGGTCCTGCGTGTTCGGCGTGCGGCCGATCGCGACCAGGAGTTCGTCGGCCTCGACCTGCTCGCCGTCGGTGAGCGTGACGCGCACCGTGCCGTCGCCGTCCCGGTTGACCGACGCGGCCTCGGCACCGAGGCGTACCGACACCCCGGCCTCCCGCAGTGACGTCGTGACCCGCTCGCCGGCGAACGGCTCCGCCAGCGGCAGCACCCCGTCACGAGCGAGCATCGTCACCACGGATCCGAGACCTGCGAACGCGGTCGCCATCTCCGCGGCCACCACGCCACCACCGATGACGGCGAGCCGACCGGGTACCTCGCTCGCCGCGGCCGCCTCCCGGCTGGTCCACGGTGCCGCCTCGCGCAGACCGGTGACGTCCGGGACCAGGGCACTGCTGCCGGTCGCGATGACGACCGCATGCCGGGCGGTGACCGAGGTCGTGGCGCCGTCCGCGCCGGTCACCTCGACGACCCGCTCGGAGCTGATCCGTCCCTGGCCGCGGTACAGCGCGATTCCGGCCGACTCGAGCCAGGACACCTGCCCGTCGTCCGTCCAGTTCGAGGCGAAGGAGTCGCGGCGGCGCAGCACGGCCGCTGCGTCCAGGTCGCCCGTCACCGCCTCACGGGCGCCGGGCAGCCGACGAGCCGCGCGGAGCGCGTTCGCGCTGCGCAGCAACGCCTTCGTCGGCATGCAGGCCCAGTAGGAGCACTCACCACCGACCAGTTCCCGCTCGACGACGGCGGCGGTCAGGCCGCCCCGCACGACCCGATCGGCGACGTTCTCCCCGACCGGCCCCGCACCGATGACGACGACGTCGTACGTCGCGTGCTCCATGTCAGTTTCCCTTCGCGGCGCGGCCGAGCCGGATGGCCGAGATGAGGAAGAAGATGGCGCCGGGGATGGCGTAGCCGATCGCGTTGGTCAGGACCGGGTTGTCCGCGGAGGCGCCGACGATGAAGGACCCGCCGGCGAGGACGGAGATGCCACCGCTGATGATCATCGGCCACTGGCCGCCCATCCTGCGGCGGGTGACACCCACGATCAGCTGGATCAGCCCGGCCGCGACCGCCCAGGCACCCCACACGCGCAGGACCGCCGGGATGCCGGACGCGCCGGCGAAGGCCAGGCCGACCGCGGCGATCAGGCTGATCGCGACGTTCAGGTACAGCAGGGTCGGCGATCCGGTGCTGCGCGACGCGCGGGCGTCGACGATGGCGGCGGCCACGTCGAACAGCGGATAGAGCACGAGCAGCGTCGCGGCGAGCGGGCCGAGGTGCTCGGCGGTCGTGAACATCACGAGGGCCCAGACGATGGCGAACGCGAAGCGGACGAAGTACAGCCGCCGCAGGGCGGACGCCGTCGTCGAGAGGCCGGGTGCGGCAACGGTGGTCATGGTGGTCCTTTCGGCGGTACCGAGGAAAAACCGCGACCAGTGGGCGCCGCGGCCGAACGCCCGGAGAACGAACGTTCTGTCTCGCCAACCATGACAACTTCGCGCCGCCCTGTCAAGACAGAACGTTCTACCTCTACTATGGGACTCATGGCACCCAGCGAGACCGGCATCCGGCCGTCGGAGGCGCGACGACGGCTCCTCGACACGGCGACCAGGATCTTCTACGGGGAGGGAATCCACTCGGTCGGCGTCGACCGGATCATCGCCGAGGCGAAAGTGACCCGGGCCACCTTCTACCGGCACTTCCCCGGCAAGGAGGATCTCGTCCTCGCCTATCTGCAGGCGGCCGACCAGGCCATCCGCGACCAGGTGGACGGCGCCGTCGCCG
>NZ_JBEXCY010000432.1:0-2472 GCF_040605515.1 Dactylosporangium sp. NPDC005572
ACGGCGTATACGATGCGCAAGCCGATCCCCGAGCCCATGCCGATGGACCGGCACGACCCGCAACAGGGCGAGGGGGATGGTGACGAGGACGGCGCTGACCCACACACCGCGGGCGAGTCCGGGCTGGCCCGCGGCGAGCAGCACCGGGCCGGCGAACAGGCTCACGGCCGCCGCGATGAGCAGGTACCCCGTCGTGGTGGCGGCGATGAGCAAGCCCACCACCGCGCAGCCCAGGCCGGCGGCCAGCTGCCAGGTCAGCGCCCACAGCGGTCCCACCCGGTCACCCCTCCTGCGGGTGGCCCAGGCCGTGTTCGCGGGCCCGGACGATGGCCTCGGCGCGGCTGGCCACGCGCAGCTTGGCGAAGATCGCGGAGACATGGTTGCCGACCGTCTTCGGCGCCAGGCCGAGGGCGGCGGCGATCGCGCCGTTGCCCTCGCCCTGCGCGACGCGCTCCAGCACCTCCCGTTCGCGGGCGGTCAGGTGCGGGAACGGCGGGTCCGGCGGCTGGGGCGCGTCGAGGTGGGCGAGCAGCCGCGCGGCGACCCCGGGCCCGATGACCACCTGACCGGTGGCCACGGACCGGATCGCGGCGACCACCTCGTCCTGGCCGGCGCCCTTGAGCAGGTACCCGCGGGCGCCGGCGCGCATCGCCGACAGCACGGTCTCGTCGTCGTCGAACATCGTCAGGACCAGCACCGCCGCGCCGGGCACCGCACGGCTCAGCTGCCGGGTCGACTCGATCCCGTTCATCACCGGCATGTTGATGTCCATGATGACGACGTCGGGCTCGGTCAGCTGCGCCTCGCGGACCGCCTCCACACCGGTCGTCGCCTCGGCCACCACGACGAAGGCGTCGAGGGAGGCGAGCAGGGCGCCGATGCCCCGCCGTACCAGGAAGTGGTCGTCGGCGATGAGCACGCGCACGGGTGCGGCCGTCATGTCCAGAGCATGGACCCTGACGAGCCGACCGCGCATCGGCCCGGCATCCAGGAAAGCCGGGTGGCGTCCCGGCCCGCCCGGGAATCCCGCCTCATGCCGCCCGGCGCCCGCCGGGTGCATGCTCTTCGCCATGAGCGCACTCACCGTCAGGCACCGGGTGGGTCTCGTGATGGCCGCCCTGCTCGGCGTCGCGGACATCACCGGCCCGGCCCCGTCCGCGATCGCCGCCGCGCTGCTCTTCCCGCAGACGACCGGCAACGAGGCCGACCCGTTCTCGATCGGCGGACCGGCGATCATCGCGTCGTTCGTCCTCGCCGTCGTCCTCGGCGTGTCGACGCTCATCGGCGTCGTGCTGGCCTGGGTCCTGGGCAGCCGGCTCGCCGCGCGCGCCGTCGCCGCGGCCCGGGTCGTCGCCGTGCTCATCACCGCGCCGGTCTTCCTGCTGGAGGGCCTGGAGGCGTGGATCTTCGTGCTCGCGGCGGCGGTGGTGATCGTGAACATCACCACGATCGTCCTGGTGCTGTCGCGCCCGGCCGCCCGTACGATCGTCAGGACGCCCTGAACCGCAGCCGGCGGTTGTCCACTGTGGACACCTTGACGTCGGTGAAGCCGGCCGTGCGCAACCGGTCCGGGAACGTCGCCGGGTCGACCGGCACCATCGTGTCGGCGACGTGCAGCAGGCGGAACCGGGGCGACGGCAGGCTGTCGCACCCGGCGAACACGCCGCCGCCGGCCAGCACCCGCCGGGCCTCGGCGAGGAGCCGGTCCTGCAGTTCGGCCGACGGCACGTGGTGCAGCATCGTGAAGCACACGACCGTGTCGAACGCCCCGTCCGGGAACGGCAGGGCGGCGCCGTCGCCCTCCACGACCGTCACCCCGGCCGGCAGCGTCCGGCGCAGGTGGGCCGCCAGCTTCGGGTTGATCTCGACCGCGGTCATCGCCGGGGCGTCACGGGCGAGGACCCGGGTCGTCGCGCCGAACCCCGGCCCGATCTCCAGCACCCGCGGCCCGAGCGGCACGCCGTGCAGCGCCCACGGCAGCACCTGGTCCTCGACCGTCCGGAACCACTTCGCCGACCGGCAGATCCGGTTGTGCAGCAGATTCATGCCAGTCACCGTAGGCAGGCGCCGGCGCTGGCCGGAAGCCGCTACGCTGCCAACTGATGTCGGGATCGGGACATCCGGCGATCATGGTCGGCGACGTCACCATGACCCCGGGCACGCGCTTCGACCAGCACCGCCACCCGGTGCCCCAGCTGGCCTGGGCCGTGAGCGGGGTGGTGCGGATCAGCACGCCCGGCGGCGTCTGGGTCCTCCCGGCCACCCGCGCGCTGTGGATCCCGACCGGCGTCCCGCACGCCGTCGACGGCGGCGTGGCCGGCGGCCCGGCGGTCTTCCGCACGGTCTACGTGACCCCGCCGCCCGCTCCGGCCGTGGACGGGCCGGCCGCAGATGGGCTGGTGGGGGATGGGCTGGCCGCCCTGACCTGCTTCGCCTGGGGCCCAACCGGTTCGAGGCGGCGCTGCGGGCCGA
>NZ_JBEXCY010000433.1:0-2462 GCF_040605515.1 Dactylosporangium sp. NPDC005572
GCCAGGGCGGCGGCGGTCGCGGCGAGGATGAGCTTCCTGGTTCTCATGGCTCCGTCTTCTGCATCGGTACGGGTACAGGTGATTCGCCGAAGTGTGATTCGCCGCAATCGCACAGCCGTACAGTAACGCAATCTTCTCGACAATCGTCGATACGAAAAGCGGATCTCACCGGGATTTCAGCAACAGCTAAAGGCTCAGCCACTGCTTTGGCCAGATTTTCCGACCGGCGTGCCGGGTGCCAGTCGCAGCGTGCGGAACGCGGCTCGGTCATCCGCTACGTATCGTGATCCCGTGACAGCGACGCGTACTGCGACCTGCCAACCTCGCCGAACCCTGCGGTCCCGGCTGGAACGCCGTGCGCACGATGCGGCCGGCGAGGCTCCAGTGGCACCGCGGCCAGGTCTCCATTGTCAAGCGGCTCTAGCGCCCGCAGTCGTCGGTGTGCTTACGGGCGGACGCTAGTGCTGTGACCACTTACGTTTACCGGGTTGGTGTTTGTGTTGTGGTTCCTCGGCGTGTGGTGCGGTCGAGCGGCTCCCCGCCATGACCGTTTCGGGTGGTGGTGGGGCGGGCCTCAGCCGGCCAACCGACCCTCCTGCCGTCACTGGGTGGCGGCGGGGGTCACGCCGGGACGGTCTGGCACCAGGAAGATGCCGTCCCGCTCGACGGTGCGTGACCACAGTCGGCACCACTGGCGCGACCGTGGTGGATCCGCCGCCCAGGGTTCGGGTGGCGGTGGTGGCGGTGGTGGCGGCCGCGAACAGGTCACGGTGCCCGGCGAGCTTGCAGGTGGTGCAGGTCATGGTCCGCCCGGCCGGTTTCCGCACCCGCCGTCGGCAGGCGGGGCGGGTCGACGACGTACCACGTTCGTCGACCAGGCGCAGGGTGATCCCGCCGAGTTCGGCCTTGTCCCGTAGTACAGCGATGGCCCGGCCGGCCTGCCACTGCCGCACCCGCAGGTTGTGCCGCCGACCCGCATCAAGCTGCAGCACGCCGCGTGGGTCGCCGACGGTCAAGGTGCCGACCCTATGCTGCACCACCCAGGCGACGACGGTCCTGGCTGCCTCGTGCTGCGCCTGCCGCACCCGGCGGCGGTGGCGGGCCTCGACCAGGCGGCTGCGGCGGCGGTACCTCCGCCACCGCCGAGACCCCCGCTGGCCGGGCTCCGGCGCCCGGGCGGCCACCGCCCGGCGGCGGGCCTTCGTGTCGGCCAGATGCAGGCGGTGCTCGGCCCGGACCGCCCGGCCGGAGACCAACAGCCCCTGCCCGCCCGGCCCCGCCACCGCATAGGGATGAATCACACCGAGATCGACGCCAGCCAAGCGGCCCGGATCCGGTGCCCCATCGGGCGGGTAGGCGGCGACCGGGACCTCGGCGGTGACCGGGACCTCGGCGGTGACCTCGACCCACAGCCGGCCGGCGTCGGCGAGCAGCGTCACCGACCGCACCAGCCCCACCGGACAGGGCACGTCACGGTCCAGGCGCACCCACAACGACGCCGAGCCGGCCCCGGTCGGCACCCGCAACCGCCGCCCGGAAAGGCCGAACGTGCCGCGATACCAGCGGATCGGCATCAACCCACGCCGTCGGTGAGCTTCTTGAGCAGCTTCTCAAGGCGCGGGTCGGCATCTTCAGCCGGTTGCAGCCGTAACCGCCAGGTGGCCAGAGTGCGAACCGCGCTGGCACGTTGGCCGCTCGCTCAGTTGGTAGAAAGGCCAGCAGCGCGATCGGCGGGAACGCCTGCCCGGGCGGCGCTGACCCAACGGCGCATCCGACGGCGGCCTAGCAGCGCCGAAGCGTTCGGTGTGGCGCCGGTCGATGGCCGCTCGGCGGCCGCGCGCCCGGCGCCGCGCTCGTCGGGAGATGCGTATACGTCGCTGCTACCGCAGCATCTGCTTCCTGTGCTTCCTGTGCTTCCCGCGAGGCGCAATGCGGCGACGGCACCTCGCGCCGAACTGTTGGCCGTCGGAATGGACATGATCACCCTGCCGGGCGGTCAATCCACGGCCCGCACTGCCGACTCGTACACCCATGATGAACACCCCGCGTTGCGCTGAGCGCGGCAACTGAGGTGTTCTACGCCGCCGACTACGACCGGGCCGCACCGCAGCGTCGCCGAGGGTGTCAGTTGTGCCCGGCTGAGATACCGGACTGCTTCCCGCCACGCCGCTAACGACGTCGGGGCGAACTGCCGTGCCCGTCTCGGCGTGGAGGTGCGATCGTGTCGTGCGTCAAAGATCGGCAACTGTCCATGCCTTTTCTTCGACGCCGATCACAGTTCTCGGAGGTCTGCCAGGCTTGAACGGGACCAATGGCCCTGCGGTGGCAATTCCTTCGCCTCGTGTGCCGCCCGCCTGTCGGTCCGAGCATCGGACCAAGGGCGGTGTCCCGGCCGAAGGAGTGATCGTCATGAAGGCGGCCGTCGTCACCGGGTTCGACCGTCCGTTGCGGATCGAGGAGGT
>NZ_JBEXCY010000434.1:0-2351 GCF_040605515.1 Dactylosporangium sp. NPDC005572
ACAGCTACGCCGAGGCGGGCGCCGCCGAGATCATCTACACCGACCCCGACGACGCCCAGGCCGCGGCGGCCCAGGCGGCCGCCGCCCAGACCGCGTCGGAGGCGGCGTCGGCCGCGGCTGCCGCTTCGACGGAGGCTTCGACCGAAGCTTCGACTGAGGGCGCGCCCGCTCAAGCCGAAGCGGACACCGCGCCGACCGTGCCGACCGACGCCACGGCGACCGACGCCACGGCGACCGACACCACGGCGACCGAAGCGACCGAAGCGACCGGGGAGACGCCGCCGAAACCGCAGGCGCCGCAGCCGTGACGCGGTTCCGGCGGACGGCGGTCCTGCTGGCGGTGTTCGTGTGCGCGGCCTGCGGCCTGGTGTACGAGCTCGCCCTGGTCGCCCTCGGCAGCTACCTCATCGGCGACACCGCCGCCCAGGCCTCGATCGTGCTCGGCGTCATGGTCTTCGCGATGGGCATCGGCGCGCTCGCCGCGAAGCCGCTGCAGAAGCACGCCCTCGTCGCGTTCGCCGCGATCGAGCTCCTGCTGGCCCTGTTCGGCGGCTTGTCGGTGCTCGCGCTGTACGCCGCGTTCGCCTGGCTGGACCTCTACGCACCGGCGCTGGTCGCCATGGCGCTGCTGCTCGGCATGCTGATCGGCGCCGAGATCCCGCTGCTCATGGTGCTGCTGCAGCGCATCCGGCAGCAGGACGCCGGCAGCGCCGTCGCCGACCTGTTCGCCGCCGACTACATCGGCGCCCTGCTGGGCGGCCTGGCCTTCCCGTTCCTGCTGCTGCCGGTCTTCGGGCAGCTGCGCGGCGCGCTCGTCGTCGGCGTCGTGAACGCGGTCGTCGGCCTGCTCGTCGTGTTCACCGTGTTCCGCCGCGACCTGGTGCGCCGCTCCACGGTCTCGCTGAGTGCCGCCGCGGTCGCCGTGCTGGCCGTGCTCGGGGCGTCGTACGCGCTGTCGCAGCGGTTCGAGGTCACGGCCCGCCAGGAGCTGTACGCCGACCCGGTCGTCTTCGCCACGCACAGCCGGTACCAGGAGATCGTGCTGACCCAGTCGCTGGACGGGGCCGACGTGCGGCTGTTCCTCAACGGGGACCTCCAGTTCGCCTCGCGCGACGAGTATCGCTACCACGAGGCCCTGGTGCACCCGGTGCTCGCCGGCCCGCGCCGGTCCGTGCTCATCCTCGGTGGCGGTGACGGGCTGGCGCTGCGGGAGGTGTTGAAGTACCCCGATGTCGCCTCCGTCACCGAGGTGGAGCTGGACCCGGCGGTCATCGATCTCGCCCGCACCGACCCCCGGCTGCACAGGCTCAATGCCGACGCGTTCGCCGACCCCCGGGTACACCTGCTGAACACGGACGCGTTCGCGTGGCTGCGGGACGAGACGCCCCAGTTCGACGCGATCATCGTGGACATGCCCGACCCGGACGAGACCGCCACCGCGAAGCTGTACTCGGTCGAGTTCTACGCGATGGTGCGCAAGGCCCTGGCCCCCGGCGGCCGGCTCGTCGTGCAGTCCGGCTCGCCGTACTTCGCCCAGCGCTCCTACTGGTGCGTGGGCGCGTCGCTCGCGGAGGCGGGCTTCGCGACGGTCCCGTACCACGTCGACGTGCCGTCGTTCGGCGACTGGGGCTTCTTCCTGGCCTCGGCGTCGCCGGCCCCGCCCGCGATGGCCCTGGACCCGCCCGCCCCGCTGCGCTTCCTGGACCCGGACGTGCTGCGCGCCGCCCAGGTCTTCCCGGCCGACCGCAAGCGCGTGGACGTCCCGCCGTCGACCCTCATGGACCCGCGGATCCTGCAGTACGCCCGGGAGGAGTGGGAGGGCTACTGAGCCCGTCGGCGACGACCGCGAGCCCCTTTCCCTTGGCCGCCGCCGGAAGCCGCTGCTCCATCACGAGCACCCCGGCGACGACCGCGTGCAGCTCGGCGGTGGTGAGGTCGGCCCGCACCGCACCGGCGTCCTGCGCGCGCCGCGTCGCGGTACGCCGGGTGGACTTCGGCGCGCCGGAGACGCTGCCCGACGCGTTCCGCGGTGCCGCCACGGTCTTCCTGAACGCGACCTACTACGGCGCGCCGCCCGAGGTCCGCGGCGCGCAGCTGGCCGGCGCGATCGCCGCAGCCGAGGCGGCGGGCGCCGCCCGGATCGTCGTCACGAGCTGGCAGGACGCGGATGCCTGCCCGATGCCGGCGACGGCCGACTTCCCCGCGACCGAGCGCCGGCTGGGGGAGTCGGCCGCGCGCTGGACGGTCCTGCGCGTCGGCTACGGGCTGGCGGCCGCGCTCGCCCGGGACGTCGTCACCGCCCGCCGCGCCGGCGAGCTGGCCGTGCCGGCCGGCGTGGCCCGGATCGCGGC
>NZ_JBEXCY010000435.1:0-2301 GCF_040605515.1 Dactylosporangium sp. NPDC005572
TCGGCGCAGGCCGGCCACGCCTCCGACAGTGAGGCCGGAGACGGCGAGCGGCCGGCCCGGCACGTCGCGCAGGGCGGCACGCCCCGCGACACCGGCCCCGATCTGGACAAGGGCCTCGCCTACGCCGTCGCCGGCGCCCTCGCGGACCTGACCCGCCCGGCCCGTACGGCGATGGCCGCGCTGGGCCTGCTCGGCCGGCCGGTCACCGCGTCGGTCCTCGGTGAGGGTCTCGCCGAGTTGACCGCGACCGGCCTGGTCGAGCTCACCGACGGTGTGGCCGCGCCCGTCTCCCCGTACACGGCGGAGGTCGCCGCCGGCCTGCTCGACCCGGCCGAACGCGCCGCCCTGCACCGCCGCCTCGCCACGCTGGTCCCGCCGCGGGAGGCGGCCCGGCACCTCGCCGCCGCCGGCGCTCCCGCCGAGGCCTACCAGGTCGCGGTGCGGGCGGCCGCGGCCGCCGAGTCGTCCGGCGACCGGGCCGAGCTGCTGCTGCTCGCCTGTGACCTGCCGGGTGTCGACGCGGAACCGGCGGTGCGGGTCGCCGCGGCCCGCGCCGCGCTCGCCGCCGGCCGTCCCGGTTCGTGCCTGCGGGTCATCGACCCGGCCACCACCGACCCGGGCGCCGCGGTCCTGCGCGGTGAGGCGCTGCTGCAGCAGGGCAACGCACCCGCCGCCGCGGCCGCCGTCGCCGCCGTCCCCGACGACGCCCCGGCCGACGTGCTCGGCGGCCGGGACCGGATCCGGTTGCTGAGCATGCTCACCACCGACCCGGCCGGTGCCGTCGCCCGCGCCGAGGAGCTGCTGAAGGTCCACGGCGACGCCCCCACCCACCCGGGGCTGCGCGCCGCGGTCGCCGCGGTGCGGGCCGGCACCCGCCAGCCCGGCTGGGAGTACGGGCTGGCGTCGGCCGCGTCCGCGGCCGGGCAGGCCGGTGACGCGCTCGCCGCCCGCTGGTCGGCGTGGCTGCTCGTGGAGACCCTGACCGCCGACGCCCGCCTCGCCGAGGCGTCCCAGGCCGCCGCCGCGGCCGCCGCCGCCTGCGCCGGTGACCTCGCCTACAGCTGGCAGACCCGGTTCGTCGCGGCGCAGCTGTGGTGCGACGCGCTGCGCGGCGAGGAGATCGACGAGGTCGTCCGCCGCGCCGGTGACCTCACCGACCGGACCCTCCCGGCGGTCGCCCGCGGCTACGCCGTCGCCGCCGCGTCCCTCGCCGAGGCCGACGGTGGCCTGCTCGCCCCGGCCCGCGCCCGCCTGGAGGCCCTCACCAACCGGCCCGCCGCGACGGCCCCGGCCCTGGACTGGGTGACCCGTGAGGCGGCGTGGCTCGACGGCCGGCCCGACCAGGCCACCGGCGCGCCCGCCGACTTCACGGACCATCCCGCGCCGCCGCTCGTCGACGGGCTGCGCCGGATCACGGCCCGCTGGGCCGCCTACGACGCCGGTGTCACCGGCGACGCCCTCCCGGCCGGTGACACGGCCCTCCCGCCGGTCGTGGCGACGCTGGAGGCGTGGAAGTCCCCGGACCGGTTCGCCGAGGCGGCCGCCGCGTGGCGGACCCTGGCCCGCCGGGAGGAGGTCCGCTGCCTGCTGGCGCGGGGGCTGCTCGAGGAGACCGCCGAACGGGCGGTACCGCCGCTGCTGGAGGCCGAACGCCTCGCCGAGGAGGCCGGCCTGGTCGTGCTGCTCGGCCGGGCCCGCCGGGCGTTGCGCCGCCACTCGATCCGCCGCGACATCCGCGGCCGCCGCGCCGGTGACGAGCTCACCGACCGCGAGCGTGACGTGCTGCGGCTCGTCGCCAACGGCGAGCCGACCCGCCGCATCGCCGGGCAGCTCGGCATCTCCCGGGAGACGGTCGAGACCCACATCCGCTCCGGGATGCGCAAGCTCGGCGCCCGCACCCGCACCGAGGCCGCCGCCCTGGCCATCGAGGACCTTGGATGAGTAAAGGTCTGGTCTTGTGCCGGGCGGCAACTTCATCGCATGGTGGGCGCATGTCAACGCCTCCCCGGGTTCCGCGGACGGACGCCTGATGGCCGGAGACCCGGCGCTCGCGCCCCGCTACGTCGTCGCCACCGGCGGCGACGCCACCGCCGTCCTGCGCCGGCTCGCCCGGGCCGGCTGGACGACCCGGGAAGGTTTCGCCCTCACCGACCAGCAGTGGGACGTCTCCGACGCCCGCCTGGCCCTGTTCGGCCGGGTCGCCGACGCCGACACCGCCGAACTCGCGCTGCTGGCCGCCGCCCGCGGCGCCGGCATCGTCGCGATCAGCGACGCCGCCGGCGACATCGGCCGCGCCCTGCT
>NZ_JBEXCY010000436.1:0-2282 GCF_040605515.1 Dactylosporangium sp. NPDC005572
GGGGCGCAGCACGGCCGGGTCCAGCCCGGCGCCGGCCACGAGCGTGGTCGAGCCGGCCGTCGGTGACGAACAGCTGCCCGACGGCGGTCGCGGCGAGCGCCGCGAGCACGACGAACACCGCGACGCCGGCGGTGCCGCCGCGCGGGCGGATCCGGCGCAGCAGCTCCGTGACCGGGCTGACCAGGTGGCGGCGCTGGGCGAGCAGGGCGACGAGCAGCGCGCCGGCCGCGGCCGCCGCGGCGGACAGCAGGGTGTCGGTGCCGAAGCCCGGGGTACCGATGCCGGGAAGACGCCAGGCGACGAGCGCGCCGACGGCGAGGTGCCCGGCGACGCTGCCCGCCACGGCGCCGGCTGCGATGGCGGCGAGCGGCTCGGCGAACCCGAAGACGAGGCGGTGCCACCAGCGCGCGCCGCGCAGCGCCACCACGGCCAGCTCGCGGCGGCGCCCCTCGGTGCCGTAGTCGACGGCGAGGTACAGCGTGAGGTAGGCGAGCAGGATCAGCGGCACCGCTCCGATCGGCACGGTCTGCCGGGCGACGGCCCGGCCGCGCTCCACCCGGTCGGCCAGGGCGGGGATGCCGGTCTGGATCTTCAGCGTGGGCGCGGTCTCGGCCGCCTGGGCCTGCAGCCCGTCGAGCCGGGCCCGCAGGTCGTCGAGCCGGTCGAACGCCGTCGGTGGGGCCACCGCGTCGACGGTGAGGATCGCGAACTGCGGGTCGAGCCGCTCCATCGTGGCGGCCCCGGTGAACACCGGCTCGGAGGCGTCGGGCGCGAAGTAGTGCTGGCCGGCCCAGTACGTCTCGCCGGGCGCGCGCACCGAGTAGATCCCGACGACGGTGACCGGCACCGGCGGCCTCGGCTCGCCGGTGACGCCGGCCTCGGCCAGGACAGCGTCGTCGCCGGTGGACAGGCCCAGCCGGTCCGCGGCCCGCTCGCCCAGGACGACCTCGCCGGAGCCGATCACGCACCGCCCGGCGACGAGGTCGAGGTGGGCGCAGACGTCCTGGCGGAAGACGACCCGGGAGGTGCGGTCGTCGGGCTCGAGGCCCTTCGCCGCGAACTCCACCGAGTACACCGTCGTCAGGCCCGGCACGTCGTCGAGCAGGACCGAGGTGAGCGCCTCGAACCCGGCCGGATCCGACCCGCCCGGGCCGGTCATCGTCGACACGGTGAGGGTCCGCTCGGCCGCGGCGGCCCCGGCGACCTCGCCCCGGATCACCTGGAGGTCGACCGCCCGCACGTAGGCCGGCACGGCGACGGCCGCCCCGACGGCGAGCAGGCTCAGCAGCCCGAGGGTGACCGCCTGGCCGCGGCGGGAGCGCAGCATGTGCAGGATCAGCTCGATCATCGCCCGGCTCCCTCGCGACGGACGCCCCGCGTCCAGGACATCAGCGCCCCGGCGGACACCCCGCCGAGGACCAGCACGGACAGCACGCCGGTGCCGGCCAGGACGGCCGGTTGGCGGGCCGTCCCGAGCGCCGCCGCGATGGCCAGCCCGCCGAGCGTGGCCAGGCCGAGCAGCGCGAGCTGGCCGCCGACGCCGGCGCGCACCGCGACCCGGGCGGCGAGGCCCTGGACGCGCATGGCCCGCACCTCGCGGGCGCGCACCCGCTGCTCGACGGTGACCGCGACGGCGGCGGCGACGGCCGCGAGCAGCAGCCCCACGGCGGCGGCGAGCAGCCGGAACAGCACCGCGAACGCCGGCCCGTGCTCGGCCAGCCGCCGCTCGTGCTGCCGCGCCGTCTCGCTGCCGAGCAGCTCCACCCCGGCGGCGGCGAGCCGGGCGGCGATGGCGTCGCCCGGCGCCCCCGGCGCGAGCCACACCTGGAGCTCGCCGGGGCTGACCGGGTTGGACAGTGCCCGCTGCAGGGTGGCCAGGTCGGCCACGACCCCGGCCGGCCCGAGGACGGGCAGGGGCTCGGCGATCTGCGTGAGATCCAGTGGTACAGCCGAAGCCCCGAACATCGACAGGAGTGCCTCGCCGAAGGTCCACCCGTGCGGTCGCGCACCCGCGAGCAGGGCCGGCACCGGCAGCCGGGTGTCCACGGCGTACGCCCGCGGGTCGGGCACCGCGGCGTCGCCCGCGAACGCCGGCGGCGGCACCCGCAGCGTGAGCGCACCGGCCTTCGGCGCGACGAGGACCACCGGCCCGCTCAGCGCCGACCGCCAGTACCGCGGGTCGCCGAGCCGCCCGCCGTCGAGCACCGGGCCGGCCGGCCCGTCCTGCCGCAGCCCGGGCGGGAGCAGGGCGAGGGTTTCGTCGAGCGCGGCGGCGAAGATGG
>NZ_JBEXCY010000437.1:0-2262 GCF_040605515.1 Dactylosporangium sp. NPDC005572
CGAGCACGCGGCGCTCACCGCCCGCCTGGCCGGGCCGGAGGCGACGTGGGAGGCGCTCGCCGCGCCGCTCGGGCTGACCGCCGTCGCCGCCGCCGTCGCGCACAGCCGCGGCATTCCGAAGCTGCGCGTGTACCTGTTCCAGACCGCCCCCGGCCTGCTGGGCGGGCCTGGCGAGATCTCGGCCGCGTTCGAGCGGGCCCGCGCCGCGCGCACCGAACCGCTGCGGCCGGCCGAGGCGCAGGTGTTCCGGCGGGTCGTCCTCGACGGCGCCACGAACTACCGGCCCCGCGGCTGGCAGCTGCAGCTGCGCTCGGCCTGCGAGAAGGTCGCCCGCCACCTCGCCCGGTGAGGAGATCCCGCCGCGATCGGTAATGCCGGCGCGGCGGGCGGGTCAGCACCGGTGAGAAAGGATGGAGGTGAGCCGCTTGGAACCATCAGGGATCGGCGACTGGGGCGGTGACTGGCCCCCCGGCCCGCCGCCGGACGTGCCGCTGCCACCGGACGTGCTGCCGGAGGTACCGCACCAGCTCGACACGCTGCCCGACGGCCGGGCCTCGGTGACGATCGGCGACGTGTCCGGCCTCGCCGAGGGCGTGCACCAGCAGGGCGACAACCCGTACGGCTTCCAGGGCACCTGCGGCCTGTGCTCGTGCGCGGGCATCCTGCGCGAGTTCGGGTTCCCGGTGACCGAGGCCGACGTGGTCTCGCACGCCATCGTCAACGGCGAGTGCGTGGTCGACTCGGACCCGGCCAACTCGGGCGGCACCACGCCGGACATGCAGGTCCGGCTGCTCGCCGACTACGGCATTCCCGCCCACGTCGAGCAGATGGACTCGCTGGAGGAGATGGCCGACGCCATCGAGCAGGGCCGCGGCGCGATCATCGGAGCCAACGCCGGTGTGCTGTGGAACGACGCGAGCTACTACGAGTACGGCCAGGCCAACCACGCCGTGCAGGTGACCGGGGTCGCCCGCGACCCGCTGAGCGGCGCCGTGCAGGGCTTCTACATCAACGACACCGGCACCGGGCAGGCGGGCCACTTCGTCGACGCGGACACCGTCTCCGCGGCCTGGCTCGACGCCGGCGGTACCGCCGTCGTCACCGACATCGTCCGGGAGGTCCCGTGATCCCGCCCACCCCGCCGCCGCAGCCGTACTCGCAGGCCCGGCGCCGCCTGCAGACGCACCCGGTGTTCGCCGGCGAGATCCCCACCGAGCACAGCCGCTCGCTGCCGCTGCCGACCCGCCGCTTCGGCCGCCCCGCCTACGCGGGCTTCGCCGGCCCCGCACAGCGCCGGCCCGGCCAGCCGCTGCGGCTCGCGACGCCGGACCGCTGGTGGGCGGTCGGCGCGGCCGACCAGGCGCTGCTCGTCTACGCGCAGGCCCCGGCCGTGCCGTTCCCCGGTGAGCTGGCCGACGGGCCGGTCGAGGTGAGCAACGGCCGCTCCATCGCCGCGGCCCGGGAGGACCTCGCGGTCCTCGACGAGCTGCTCGACGCCGCCGCGCCGCGGTTCTTCGCCGGCGAGGCCGCCGACCCGCCGACCCGCTCCGCGCTGCGTGAGCAGCTCGCCGCGGTGGCCGGGGCCGGCACGCTCCCGTGGTACCGGGCGCTCGTCCCGGACTTCTTCGCCTGGCTCGAAGGGTAGGTGCACCATGACGCAACCGCACGCCGCGCTCGTCGCGGACCTGAGGACGCTGGCCGCCGCCGAGGGCTGGGAGGCTGTCACCGCGTTCACCGACGCGCTGCCGGCCGAGGCCGGCGGCCCGGTGCTGGCGCTGCCCGGCCCGGACGTGGCCGCCGAGCCGCTGCTGCGCACCGTCGCCGCGGCCGGCGCGCCGCCCGTCGTCCGGCCGCTGCTGGAGGCGGTCGAGTCGCCGGACCGGACGCTGGCGGCCGACCGCGCGCTGGTCGTCTTCCGGTGCGGGCAGCTGCTGAGCCTCGAGGAGGCCGAGGCGGCCCGGACCGTGGCACAGCGTCCCGACGGCTCGTACCTCATCGTGTTCGTCGGCGCCGACCGGCTCGCCGACCCCGACGAGCTGGAGCTCGTCCAGCGGGCCGCCTGGCGGGTGCTGCTGGCCGGGCCGACCGAGGACTGGCGCGGCCAGGACCTCGCCGAGCGGGCCTGCCTGCTGTGGGCGGCGCAGCCCGGCAACGGGTTCCTCGCCGGGCGGCTGGCCCGCGACGCGGCGCTGCTGCGCGACTGGCTGTCCGGCCCCGTCCCGGCCGCCGCGCTGGCGACGGCCCGCACCGCCCGCGCGCTCG
>NZ_JBEXCY010000438.1:0-2251 GCF_040605515.1 Dactylosporangium sp. NPDC005572
GTGCCGGATCCCTCGACGGCGCAGAGCTTTGCGGGTCGAGTCATGGGCGTAGCCCTTGTCCGCCAGGAGCATGTCCGGACGTTTCCGGGGCGCGCCCGGACCCGGCTGGTTGACCCTGATCGCGTCCAGCAGATGGAGCAGTTGCGGGTTGTCGCCGGCCTGACCCGCAGTGAGCAGGATCGACAGCGGCCGGCCACGCCCGTCAACCGCGATGTGAATCTTGGTGCTCAGCCCGCCCCGGGACCGGCCGATCGCTTCACCGTCCTGCGCACCCACCGCCGCACCGGCGGCTCCCAGCCCGACGGATCCCCCTTTTTCCGGGCCCCAGCAGCATGCTGATGCGCCCGGACCACCGAAGAATCCACCGAGATCACCCAATCCACCGGCACGCCGTCATCACGCACCTGCGCCACGGCAAGAATCCGATCCCAGGTGCCGTCCGCAGTCCACCGCCGCAACCGCTCATGACAGGTCTTCCACGGCCCATACCGCTCCGGCAGATCCCGCCACGGCGCACCTGTGCGCGTCTTCCACAAAATCCCATCGATGACCTGCCGGTGATCCCGCCACCTGCCCGAACGCTTCCCAGCCTCCGGCAGCAACGGCGCAATCAACGCCCACGACGCATCGGTCAACCCATCCCGACGAACCACCAACACATCGTCAACGATCAGCACCTACATGATCGGCAGGACACGCCCTAGATGCAATACCGCTGACTTAAGCATCCTGGCTGTTAGCGTGCGGTGTGCCGCGTGCTGGACAGTTGAAACCGCCGGTGGGTGAGCGGTTGTCGGATCGCGATCGGGTTGTTGACCTCGACGTTTCCGCCGGAGTTGGTGGACCGGGTGGTCGCTGAGGCGGGTCGTACGCAGCAGCGGAGCCGGTTGTTGCCGGCGAGGGTGGTGGTCTACTACGTCCTTGCTATGTGCCTGTTCTTCGGTCAGGGCTACGAAGAGGTGGCCCGGTTGTTGACCGAGGGGTTGGGGTGGGCGCGTGGCTGGCGGGGATCGTGGCGGGTGCCGACCACGGCGGCGATCACCCGGGCCCGGGCGAAGTTGGGGCCGGAGCCGATCAAGGCGTTGTTCGCGGCGGTCGGCCGGCCGGTGGCCACCCCGAGGACGGTTGGTGCCTTCTACCGGGGTTGGCGTCTGGTCGCGGTGGACGGCACCACCTTCGATCTACCCGACACGGTGTCCAATGTGGACTTCTTCGGGCGGCCGGGCTCGACCCGCGGCAGCGGCAAGGGCGCCTACCCGTAAGCGCGGGTAGCGGCTGTGGCCGAATGCGGCACCCACGCCATCTTCGCCGCCACCACCGGACCGCTGGCCACCCACGAGACCGTCCTGGCCCGGCGCCTGTTCGCCGCGCTCGGCCCCGGCATGCTGCTGCTGGCCGATCGAGGTTTCCTCGGCTTCGACCTGTGGCGGGAAGCCGCCGCGACCGGCGCGGACCTGCTCTGGCGGGTCAAGTCCTCCGCCGTGCTCCCCGTGGTCGAGCAACTGCCGGACGGCTCGTACCTGTCGCACGTCTTCGCCGCCCGTGACAAGCGCCGCCACGCTGACCCGATCACCGTGCGGGTGGTGGAGTACACCATGCCCGGCCAGCCCGGCCAAGCCACGGTCTACCGGCTGATCAGCACCATCCTCGACCCGCACGGCGCCCCGGCGCTGGACCTGGCCGCGTTATACGCCCAACGCTGGGAAATCGAAACGTCCCTCGATGAGCTGAAAACCCATCAAGGCCAACCCGGCATGGTCCTGCGCTCGCAAACCCCAGCCGGGGTCGAACAGGAGATCTACGGCTTCCTCCTCGTCCACTACGCCATACGCAGCTTGATGCACCACGCCGCGCAAAGCGCCGACACCGACCCGGACCGGGTGTCGTTCACCCGCACCCTGCGCCTCGCCCGCCGCCAGGTCACCGCCCAGGCGGCGTTCCCCCCTCACGACTGACCCGGGCACTCACCCGAGCCATCCGTGAAATCCTGCGTCACCTCATCACCCGCCGCCCCCGCACCAACCCCCGCGTGATCAAACGCAAGATGTCGAACTGGAAACTCAAACGAGCCCACCACAACCCACCCCCACCCGACCACACCATCACCATCACGAAAGCCACCAAACCGAACCCCACCAAACGAAAGAAGCCCAACCACACCTTAACGACTCCTAACAGAATCATCATTTGATGAGGCGGCGGTAGCAGATGATGGAGCAGGCCAGGCTCATGAACGCTTCGTGGATGTCGT
>NZ_JBEXCY010000439.1:0-2231 GCF_040605515.1 Dactylosporangium sp. NPDC005572
ATCGCGGCGTGCGCCGCGAACGCCTCGATCAACCGCCGGTCGGCGGCCGGCAGCGGATGACCCCGCAGTACCAGCGACACGTCCTCGTCGACGGTCACCTCCGTCTGGCCCTCCCCCGGCGTCGTGCAGGGCTGGCCGCCGACCGTGGACACGATCCGCCACGCGGTGCCGTGCCGTTCGAGGAGGGTGGCACTCACCAGGCCGAACGACTCCCGGACCCGCTCCAGCAGGGCGTCGAGCAGGTTGTCGCCGTGCAGGACGCTGCCGGCCAGGGTGGCGAGGGTCTGTGCCTCGGCCGAGGCACGGGCCGCCTCCCGGGCGCGGCGGGCGGCGCGGTCGACGACGGTGGCCACCGCGATGGCGACGAAGACGAAGGCGACGAGGGCGAAGACGTTTTCCCGCTCGGCGACGGTGAACTGGTACAGCGGCGGCGTGAAGTACCAGTTGAGCAGCAGGAACCCGCCGATCGCGCAGACCAGGGCGGGCAGCAGCCCGCCGACCAGCGCCACCGCGACCGCGAGGACCAGGTAGGCGAGGATGTCGCTGGGCAGCGCCATGTCGGCGCGCAGCACGTCCAGGGCGTAGGTCAGGATCGGCAGGCCGGCCAGGGCCAGCGCGAAGCCGAGCACCCGCCGGCGCGGGGTCAGGCCGCCGCCCTCGCCGCGCCCGAGCCGCAGTCGTCCGCGGCGGGCCTGCTCGTGGGTGACCAGGTGGACGTCGATCGATCCGGACTCGGCGGTGGCGGTGGCGCCGACGCCGGGGGCGAGGATCTGGGCGAGCCGGCCGCGGCGGCTGGCGCCGAGCACGAGCTGGGTGGCGTTGACGCCGCGGGCGAAGTCGAGCAGGGCGGCCGGGACGTCGGCGCCGACGACCTGGTGGTAGGTGCCGCCGAGGCTCTCGGCGAGCAGCCGCTGCCGGCTCAGGTGCACCGGGTCGCCGGCGGACAGTCCGTCGCCCCGCACGACGTGGACGGCCAGGAGGTCGGCGCCCTTGGTCCGGGCGGCGATCCGGGCCGCGCGGCGGATGAGGGTGTCGCCCTCCGGGCCGCCGGTGAGCGCGACGACGACCCGTTCGCGGGCCTCCCACGTCTTCTCGATGCCGTGGTCGGAGCGGTACCGGTCGAGCTGGTCGTCGACCTTGTCGGCCAGCCACAGCAGGGCCAGCTCGCGCAGGGCGGTGAGGTTGCCGACCCGGAAGTAGTTGCCGAGCGCCGCGTCGATCTTCTCGGGCTTGTAGATGTTGCCGTGGGCCATCCGGCGGCGCAGGGCCTCCGGGGTCATGTCCACCAGCTCGATCTGCTCGGCCCGGCGCACCACCGCGTCCGGCACGGTCTCGCGCTGCGGCACGCCGGTGATCTGTTCGACCACGTCGTTGAGCGACTCGAGGTGCTGGATGTTGACGGTGGTGAGCACGTCGATGCCGGCGTCGAGCAGGTCCTCGATGTCCTGCCAGCGTTTGGTGTGCCGGCTGCCGGGGACGTTGGTGTGGGCCAGTTCGTCGATGAGGGCGACGTCGGGCCGGCGGGCCAGGACGGCGTCGAGGTCGAGCTCGGTGAAGGCGCTGCCGCGGTACGTCATGTCCCGGCGCGGCACCACCTCCAGGCCGTCGAGCATGGTCTCGGTGAAGGGGCGGCCGTGGGTCTCCACGTAGCCGACCACCACGTCGGTGCCGCGCTCCAGCCGGCGCCGGCCCTCTTCGAGCATCTTGTACGTCTTGCCGACGCCGGGCGCCGCGCCCAGGTACACCCGCAGCGTCCCCCGCCCGGTCATGCCTCCTCCGCACCGCTCCGGCCGCATGCCTGCACACCGAGCTCCCCTCCGCTGCGCTCCGGACCGGTCATGTCCGGTCGAGCGCCCGGTTGAGTTCGAGGACGTTGACCGCGGGCTCGCCCATGAAGCCGAGGGC
Source organism: Dactylosporangium sp. NPDC005572 (assembly GCF_040605515.1). Lineage (NCBI taxonomy): Bacteria > Bacillati > Actinomycetota > Actinomycetes > Micromonosporales > Micromonosporaceae > Dactylosporangium > Dactylosporangium sp. NPDC005572. The sequence continues at coordinate 1,906 of NZ_JBEXCY010000439.1, forward strand.
GCGGCCGGTGGTGTGCTCGTCCACGAGCCGGTTGACGTCGGCGGCGCTCAGGTGGCGGGCCGCCGCCACCCGGTTCACCTGCAGCTTCGCGTACGCGACGCTGATGTGCGGGTCGAGGCCGCTGCCGCTGGCGGTGACCGCGTCGGCCGGGACGGCCGGCTTGGCGGGCGCGGTGCCGCGGATCGGGGTGACGACGCCCTTGCTGTAGTCGTCGCCGGGCTTGGCGCACTCGACGGTGACACCCTGGTACGACCGGATGAAGGGCGTTGCCGGGCAGGCCTCGTTGAGGCTGACGGCGCGGGTCACCGGGCCGGTCGCGCCGTCCT
>NZ_JBEXCY010000440.1:0-2127 GCF_040605515.1 Dactylosporangium sp. NPDC005572
CCCGCGTCACACGGCGTGACGGACGTCGCCGACCCTGCGCGCACGGTCGGCGGCAGATGTGCGCGCAGCCGATTCGGTTGGCCTTGGCAGATGGTAAGGGCCTGTATGGTCGTCGCCGTGGTGCCGAGGTTTGAGGCGGTGTATTGCGACGGGTGGGACGGCGGTGTGGTCAACCCGCTGACCGCAACCGTTGCGCAGGCCCGCGATGCGGCCGGTGAGCCGTACACCGTCGTGCTGTTGCTCGACGGTCGGCGGTATGCGGTGCTGGATCTGTCCTGGGTCGACGGATACTGCTGCGTGTCGCGCTTCGACACCGCTGGCCGGCAGGTGTCGAGGCACGTGCTGCGCGGCGCGGCCGACGGCGAACTGTTCCTGTGCCGGGCCTTCACCTGGGTCGGCCCGCCCGGGGTGGGCGAGTACGAGTATCCGCATGTCGCGGCCCGGACGTCTACCACGTACCGTCTCTCCGGCGAGCGCACCGACGTCATCGAGCCGCGCGGTGACCTGGGTGCACGGCATGAGTCCCGCTCGGAACAGCCACCGCCTCGGCTGCCGATTCCAGACTTCGGCCGATGGCAGGATTTGCCGGGTCTGGGCGGGGACGCGCCCGTTGAGATCGTCGACGCGGTCTGGCATTCGCTGCCGGTACGTACCGCAACTCGCCCGCCATGGCGGCCGCCCCGGCCGTTGCAGCCGGACGGCGTCGAGGTCCTGTTCACCTCCGGTGCGCAGGTCGAGTGCTACGACCGGGAGCTTCGCCTGTCGGTCCACACCGCCGGGCAGCTGCGCCTGCCCTCCGGCCGTCTGATCGCCGCTGATCCCTCCTCGTTGGACCTCGGCGCCAAGCCGTTCAGCGTCACCGTGCCGCCTGGGTCGTATCCGGTCTCGGTCAGTCTCGCGACCTTCGCCGACGACCCCCGCCACAGCCGGGTCACCGCTGCCCGCCTCGAGGTCGGCGCCCGTCCGGCCGTGCGATGGGCGCTTGCGCTGCGCGACGGCCAGGAACCAATCGATCTGGGATACCGGGAGTTCTTCGGCTTCGGCGTGGACGCCGGCATGGCTTGCTTCGTCGACGCGGGCTCCATCGACCGGATGCAGGACGTGTGGCGTACCCTCGGCGGTCTGGTCGAGCCGCGCTACCGCACGATCGGTTCGGGAGACATGGTCGCCTGGTCCAGCGGCTGGGGCGACGGCACCTATCCCACCTGGATCGGCTACGACACCACTGGTGCCGTGACCTGCTTCGTCGCGGACATGCTGCTGTTCTCCACCCCCGACGACGAGGACGAGGACGAGGACGCTGTGTAGCGCTCAGGTTGCGGCTACCGGATACTGGACCAAGAATTCTGTCGGCAAGCGCGTGCAGAGACCGCTGTGGATAGGTGATGTCCGGACTGGCTCTCGCTGGGGTCCGGTTCTATTCGGTCCAGGCCTCGCCGAACAGCTTCCACAACCGGGGGTACCGGCGGGCGATCTCGGCTGTAGACAGGCATGCCCATTGGACGTCGTCCGGGTTGGGGTCCATACGCAGACGGACGTGGCGTTCCTCGGTGACCACATCGCGGATGTCGCCGTCGATGTCGGGCCGGAGTTCGCCGATCTCGCACGCCACATACTCCAGCGACTCCCAGTCCGGGTAGTCCTCGTTCTGCCATGGCCGGGGAAGAGACGCCAGCCGAACGACCTCCGGTACACCGGCCAGGCTGTCGGGATCCATGATCGCCGCCTCGTAGGCGTGCCGGCCCAGGCCGACGAGCCACATCTGGAAGTAGTGGAAGGAGTCCATGCTGCAGGGCGCGGTCATGATGATGTCCGCGGCTCGCCATAGCTGATACGTGTTGGCCGGCTCGCGGGTGGCAGACAGGTGCTGGACGAAGTCGAGCAGGTGGTGGCGGGAGATCCGGCCGAGTCGGTCCCCCAGGAAGGTCTCACGCTCCCGCTGGGTCGGCCCTGCGTGGCGCGATAGCTCGATGAAGGTCCAAAAGTCGTCCACGTCCACACCCATAAGCCTAGATCCGTTCGACACACCAGAACGCGCCAGCGTGCAGGCTCCCCGGAGATGGCGATCGGAGAGCGGCAGATGAGGATGCCGGCAGTGGCCAGCCGCCTCTTGTTTGATCCTGCCGG
>NZ_JBEXCY010000441.1:0-2110 GCF_040605515.1 Dactylosporangium sp. NPDC005572
CGGCGGTGGTGCTGCGTTACGCGAAGGACATGGGCTTCAGCCTGGAGAAGGTGAATGTGAACGGTGGGGCGATCGCGATGGGCCACCCGCTGGGTGCAACGGGTGGGATGTTGCTGGGGACCGTCGTTGACGAGCTCGAGCGGCGGCAGTTGCGGTATGGCCTGGTCACCCTGTGCATCGGCGGTGGCATGGGCATCGCCACGATCGTGGAGCGGATCTGATCATGGCTGAGACCATTCGCTATGACCGCGGCGCAGACGGCGTCGTCGTGCTGACCTTGGACGACCCCAGCCGCGGCGCGAACACCATGAACGCGGCGTTCCTGTCGAGCCTGGACGCCGTCCTCGATCGCCTGGAGGCGGAGAAGGACGACGTCACGGGTGTCATCGTCACGTCGGCGAAGAAGACCTGGTTCGCCGGCGGTGACCTGGACATGCTCGGCAGCATCGGCGCCGACCAGGCCGCCGAGGCGTACGCGGCGGGGATGCGGGTGAAGGCCCAGCTGCGCCGCCTGGAGACGCTCGGCCGGCCGGTCGTCGCCGCGATCAACGGCTCGGCGCTGGGTGGCGGCCTGGAGCTGGCCTTGGCGTGCCATCACCGGATCGTCGCCGACGACCGGAAGATCGAGATCGGCTTTCCCGAGGTCACGCTCGGCCTGCTGCCCGGCGGCGGCGGCGTCGTGCGCACGGTGCGCCTGCTGGGCATCACCGAGGCCCTCATGCAGGTCCTGCTGAAAGGCCAACGGCACAAGCCGGCCAAGGCGCAGGAGGTCGGCCTGGTGCACGAGGTGGCGCCGGCCGGGGAACTGGAGGACAGGGCCCGGGTCTGGATCGCCGCCAACCCGAACGCCGTGCAGCCGTGGGACGCCAAGGGTTACCGGATCCCGGGTGGCGCGCCGAGCGACCCCCGGTTCGCGGTGAACCTGCCGGCGTTCCCGGCGACGTTGCGCAAGGAGCTCAAGGGCGCTCCGTATCCGGCGCCGCGCAACATCCTGGCCGCCGCGGTCGAGGGTGCCCAGGTCGACCTGGCGACCGCGTTCGACATCGAGGCGCGCTACTTCACGGAACTGGCCACGGGGCAGATCGCGAAGAACATGATCCAGGCGTTCTTCTTCGACCTGCAGGCCGCCAACGCGCGCGGCTCCGCCGCCAAGCCGTTCACCAAGGTCGCCGTCCTGGGCGCCGGGATGATGGGCGCCGGGATCGCGTACGTGTGTGCGCGGGCCGGGATGCAGGTGCTGCTCAAGGACGTGACCGTGGAGGCCGCGCAGCAGGGCAAGGCCTACTCCGAACGTCTCGTGCAGAAGGGCCGCGGCGGGCCGGACCTCCTGGAGAGGATTACGCCGACCGCGGACCCGGCCGACCTCGCTGGTGCGGATCTGGTGATCGAGGCGGTGTTCGAGGACCCGGCGTTGAAGCACAAGGTGTTCGCCGAGATCGAGCATGTTGTATCTCCGGGTGCGTTGCTGTGTTCGAACACCTCGACGCTGCCGATTTCGCTGCTCGCCGATGGGGTGCAGCGGCGGGAGGACTTCGTCGGGCTGCACTTCTTCTCGCCGGTCGACAAGATGCCCCTCGTCGAGATCATCCGCGGGCAGGCCACCACCGACGAGACCGTCGAACGCGCGCTCGGCGTCGTGCGGCAGCTGCGCAAGACACCGATCGTGGTCAATGACAGCCGCGGGTTCTTCACCAGCCGCGTCATCGGCACGTTCACCAACGAGGGCATCGCCATGCTCGCCGAGGGGATCGCGCCCGCCTCGATCGAGCAGGCCAGCCTCCAGGCCGGCTACCCGGCGCCCGTGCTGCAGCTCATGGACGAGCTGACCCTCACCCTGCCGCGCAGGATCCGGCAGGAGACGGCCGCCGCGGTCGTGGCCGCGGGCGGCACGTGGACGCCCCACCCGGCCGACGCCGTCATCGACCGGATGATCGACGAGTTCGGGCGGCCCGGCCGGTCCGGCGGCGCCGGGTTCTACGAGTACGTCGACGGCAGGCGCACCCGCCTCTGGCCCGGCCTGCGCTTCACCGAAGAACACCGCACGGTGCCGTTCATCGACCTGCAGGAGCGGATGCTGTTCGCCGAGGCGCTCGAGTCGGTCAAATGCCTC
>NZ_JBEXCY010000442.1:0-2100 GCF_040605515.1 Dactylosporangium sp. NPDC005572
GTGGTGCGCGTGGTGCGCGTGGTGCGCGTGGTGCGCGTGGTGCGCGTGGTGCGCGTGGTGCGTGTGGTGCCTGTGGTGCGCGTGGTGCGTGTGGTGCGCGTGGTGCCCGTGGTGCGCGTGGTGCGCGTGGTGCGCGTGGTGCGCGTGGTGCGCGTGGTGCGCGGCTGGGGCGAGCCCGCGTGCCGGCTGCGCCTTGCACGCGAAACCGGCGATCAACTCGACCGACTTCATGATCCATGGCGACTTTTGGCTGTCATAGCAGCCAAAACTCGCCATCGATCATGACTCCACGACCAACGACGGTCCGGCGTTCGCCTCACGTTGCGCAAACCGTGATCACGGACGCGTCGCCCATGATCAAGGGAAACTTCTGGTCGCCATGGCAGCCAAATGTTTCCCACGATCATGAGAACGCGCGCCGTGATCGGCGTTTCGGCAACGCGGCGTCCACCACAACCACGGCTGCCGACCCAGCCTGCCTGTGCGCAACCCGCGCGGCGTGCGGTCGGGCGCGGTGCGGGGTGGTCGGGGTGGTGGAGGGCGACGGGTGGTGGGGTGTGGGTGGGCGTGGTGCGTGGGTGGGGCGGGGGAAGCTCAGTGTGCGGTCGGGTGCGGTGTGCGGGTTGGTTGGGGGTGGTGGAGGGCGACGGGCGGTGGGATGGGGTGGGTCGCGTGGGTGGGCGGTGGGCTAGGCGGCGCGGGAGGGGCGGGCTGACGCGCGTACCACCAGGTGTGGGGCCAGGTGGACCGGGCCGTTCGGGGCCGGTGCGCCCGACAGCTGGCCGATGAGTAGTTCGACGCTGCGCCGGCCCAGTTCGGCGAAGTCCTGGTGGACCGTGGTCAGCGGGGGCAGGAAGTAGCCGGACTCCGGGGTGTCGTCGAAGCCGACGACGCTCACCTCGCCCGGCACCAGGCGGCCCGCCTCGTGGAACGCCCGCAGCACGCCCAGCGCGATGTGGTCGTTGCCGCAGAAGACGGCGGTCACGGCCGGGTCGACGGCGAGGCGCTGGCCGCGCAGGTAGCCCGACCGGGCGCTCCAGTCGCCCGGCTCCACCCGCGGGACGATCGCGCCGGCCGCGTGCAGCGTCTGCCGCCAGCCGTCGATGCGGTCGCGCGCCTCGGGCCAGTCCGCCGGTCCGGGCACATGATGTACCGTCGCATGCCCCAGCTCCAGCAGATGCCGCGTCGCCAGGCCGGCGCCCCGGACGTTGTCCACCCGCAGCATCGGCACCGACCCGTCGTCGGCCCCGCCGACGCCCACCGCCGGTGTGCCCGCCGGCACCTGGGTCAGCGCGTCGGCCACCGAGTTCTTCGGGGCGATCGCGATGATCCCCTCCACGGCCTGCGCGCACAGCTGCTCGACGGCGTCGAGCACCGAGTGGCGGTCGAGTGAGCGGACGGTCGCGATGCTCACGTAGTAGCCGGCCTCGCGGGCGGCCTTCTCGATGCCGTAGATCATCGACGCCGGGCCGGCCAGGGTCGTCTCGAAGCCGATCAGCCCGATCGTGCGGGACCGGGCGGTGACGAGCGTGCGGGCCGCCAGGTTGCGCCGGTAGTTGAGCACCCGCACCGCGTCGAGCACCCGGCCGCGGGTCGCCGGGCTGACGTTCGGCAGGTTGTTGAGCACCCGGGACACCGTCTGGTGCGACACGCCCGCGAGCCGCGCGACGTCGCGCATGCCGACCTTGCGCAGCGGGGGCTGCACGGCGTCGAGCTCCGGCCCGCCGCCGTGCGCCACTGGCCCCCGCCGATCGCGGTCCGGCCCAACGACCGATGCAGACACCGAGTGTCTCCTTCCGGCAACTATCCGAGCGCCGGGACTTGACGCCCGGCATGAGAACGCTAACACTCTCGAAATACAAGCGCGATGGCCAATGTAATGACGGGCCTACGCGGCTGAACCCCACACCGCACACCCCGGCGGCGTGGCGATCCGCCCTTGATTGTGAACGTTCACCAGCAGCGCAGCAGCACCAGGCACACGCCCCTGCACGACACCCCAACATTTCCGAAGGGACATCACCCAAGTGTTGAAGAGATGGTCCGCGGCCGTGCTCGGCGGCCTGCTCGTCCTCGGCGCCGTGGGCGCCTGTGGTGGCG
>NZ_JBEXCY010000443.1:0-2090 GCF_040605515.1 Dactylosporangium sp. NPDC005572
GTGGAGGGTAGGAGGCAGGCGCGGTGGCGTGATCGCCGGTAGGTCCCAGGGTCTGTATTCCCGCGGTTTCCCGGAGGGTCGTCCCACCCGTGGTGACCGTGGTCGGTGCTTCCGTTTCCAGCCTCCCCCCGTCAATCCGTGCGTAAGGTTCTCCCTTACACGGCTTACCGACGCCCTTCACCCGGAGGCATGCACGGCGCGGCCGTACGCGACGTTCCCGGCGAGGCTTTCCAGCCCGAGGCGGTTACCAGACATGATGATGTGTTTCATGCCGTTGCCCCGGCCCGATCGCCCGTGCCGTTTGGATAGCAGCAGCGCCATCCGCTCGAACACATAGTGATCGAGCTTGGCGAAGCTGCGGGCCGAGTTGCCGTAGCGGTAGTACTGGCGCCATCCTCGAAGGAACTGGTTGAGGTCCTCGACCAGTAGCCGGGTGGATAGATGGCACCGGTTGCGGCCGGTCAACTCCCGGATGCGGGAGCGCGCCCGGCTCATCGCCTTGGCACTTGGCCAGCACGCCGGATAACGGAACTTCGGGTACCGACGCGAGGGGACCATCCGATGATGGAACCCGAGGAAGTCGTACCCGTCTTGTCCGCTGGCCACGCCGACGAGGCGTGTCTTGGCCGGCGCGAGCGCCAACCCCAGCCCGGCCAGGATCTCGGTGAGCGCCGCCAAGGCGGCCTCGGCCCGTTGCCTGGTTGGACACAGCACGCATACATCGTCGGCGTAACGGATCAGCGTCCCCAGCCGGTGGTAGCGCTCCTGCCATGCCCGGTCCAAACGGTGGAGCACCACATTGGCGAGCACGGGCGAGAGCGGACCGCCCTGCGGGGAACCTTCCGTCGGGAAGCTCAACGATGTTCCGTCGAGCACCCCGGCGCCCAGGATCGCCCGGATGAGCTTCAATACCTTCCGGTCACTGATCCGTTCTCTGAGACATTCCAGTACGAGATCGAACCCGAGCCGGTCGAAGAAGCTCTCAATGTCGGCGTCCACCACCCACGTCCGGCCCTCACGTGCCGCTTCCCGCATCGCCTGCAAGGCTTGGTGGGCGGAACGTTTGGGTCGGAAACCGAACGAGCAGGGCAGGAAATCGGCCTCCACGATCGGCTCAATGACGATCTTGATGGCCTGCTGGACCACCCGATCCCGCACCGCCGCGATGCCCAGTGGGCGCCGCTTGGCCGTGCCGGGTTTGGGTATCCACACCCGCCGCACCGGCAACGGGCGGTAAGTCCCGTCCCGCAGCTCGGTAGCCAAGTCTTCGAGCAGCCGCTCGACTCCCCCAGCCTCGATCTGGCCGATGGTCAACGCATCGACTCCGGGTGCGCCCTGGTTGGCGCGCACCTCCAACCACGCGCGCCGGAGTACGTCCCTGCGGAGGATCCGGTCATACAGCGCGTGGAAACGACGGTTCGGCGACCGCTTGGCCGCCAGGTACAGCTTGTGTTGCAGGACCCGAGTCTTATCAAGGGTGTTGTTGGGCCTTGCGGCCATGCACCGACTCCTCCCAGCGTGCAAGCACAGACGAAGCAGGGGCCCTTCGCTACGGCGGGTTGTGTTGTCCACGCCGATAACCGCTACTACGACCCCCTCCGACGCCCACCCGGCTCGATGCGACTTCCCGTTGGACGGTTATACGCACCGGCTGCTCCACAGGCCGCAGACCCGCGGGCCGGGGAGGGCCTCTCCAGTTCCCGCCACCACCTTCCGAACGTTCCACGCCCCATACGGCGGGGGGTTCCTCAGCGCTGCATCTCCAGGATCTTCACGCCTTCCATGGCCTTCGCCGTGATACTCCCGGCTCGGCTCCCCCTTGCTCCCCTTACGGGGTTGGACTTACGCCGCGGCAGGCTTCGCTTCATGCTGCGGACCGCTCGGTTGCTCCCACCATGTGGCTTTCGACGCTGGGCTCCGACGTCGGGCGTTTCCCCCCGACGCCGCCAGCCTGCTACCGGGCTCCCTGGTAACTACCCGGACGGGACTCACACCCGCTGGCGGTGACGAGCTTGCGGACACCCGCGATCAGACCATCAGGACCACCGTCCTCCAATCCGTTCGCGCGTGCCCTCTGGACACGCAGTAGT
>NZ_JBEXCY010000444.1:0-2047 GCF_040605515.1 Dactylosporangium sp. NPDC005572
CCCGCTTCGCCGACCGGCACCCGCTGTCCCTGTCCGGCGGCCAGCAGCAACGCCTAGTCATCGCGGCCGCCCGTATCTCCCGCCGCCGCATAGTGGTCTTCGACGAATCCAGCTCGGGCGACCTGGGTTGTACACGTACATGCCGCGACGGGAACCCTGGCGTTCATCGCTGTGGTGACGCACGGTGATGTATGACTGCCATCATTGTCCAGCCGCCAGCGGCGGGTCCCCGAACGAGCTCGTCCTAGGGTCGACCCCGCTCCGGCGATCCCGACTCGCAGCGAGCTCGACCACGGCCAGCGGCCGTCGCCAGGTGGCCTGCGCGTCTCTGATCTCGTCTCGAGCAGAGTCGGCTACCTCGACAGCTGAGTTCCGGCCCCGTTCATCAGCCCAAGGTGAGCAGGGCGCCAGGGCATGCACCGTCTCGAATAGCTCAACTAAACGATTAGTTGACAAGCGGATCGATGTGATGGTTAGATTCTAACTAACCGGTCAGTAGTCGCAGTCGAACACACTCTCGACGAAAGAGGTCTGACGCGCGGGGACGCCGCGATCGGTCGCGCTGCAGTCTCAGCACAATCGACACTGCCTTGATAGGAGTTTTCCCATGAACGTCGCCGCTTCTCGCCTTCGAAAGCTCGCTAGACCCCCGATCAGGTTAGCCAACCTGATCGGTCATGCCGCCCTCATTACCGGCGGGAACAGCGATATCGGCCTGGAGACCGCCCGGGTGCTACTCGACCACAGCGCCACCGCGATTCTTGCCGGCCGGAACAGGCGCCGGCTGAACGAGGCCACCAACCGAACCGCGCGCGCAGCACCCCGAACCCTCGTCACCGGGGGCGAAGACCGGCACGGCTTCCTCGCTCCAGGTGGAACGGAGGTGACGAAGGTTCCGCTTGACTTTGGGCGGGTCTGAACCGTCCGACCGACCCGGCGGCTGGCATTTTGCCGATCCCTCGCACGCCGGCGTCGAAGCCGAGCGCCGCCAAATGACGCCGATGCCTTTCGTCGCCGGTGCGTTGAACTGTGAACCGCGGCTGAGAGTGTGCGTCCCGGTGGTGGCAACGAACCGCCCGGTTGAGGAGCGCCGGCGGGCAAGTATGGCGTCTGGGCTCGCGAACTGGATCGGAAGGCCGGCAAGAACGTTACCGACGACGCGCTTTCGCGTACAGCGAAGGGTGGCCATGTCGTGTCGTTGTCGTCGTAGCGAAGACCGACGTTTCCTCTCGCATCAAAAGATTACGGTTCCCCATCGAAAGTCAACTTGGAGGTAGTCATGACCGAGCCCGTCATTGTGCTGGTGCACGGCGCGTTCGCGGAGTCGGCCAGCTGGAACGGGGTCATCTCACGGCTCACGGAGCGGGGGCTGACCGCGATCGCGGTGGCCAACCCGCTGCGCGGCCTTGACGGTGACGCCGGGTATGTCCGCGACGTTGTCGCCTCGTTGAACCGGCCCGTGGTGCTGGTCGGCCACTCGTACGGTGGCCAGGTCATCACCCAGGCCGCCGCTGGTGATCCGGCGGTGCTGGCCCTGGTCTACGTCGCCGCCTTCGCTCCCGAGCAGGGCGAGAGTGCGCTGGAGCTGTCCGGCAAGTTCCCGGGTAGCACGCTCGGTGATGCCGTCCAGGCCAAGGCGTTGTCCGTCGGTGGCATCGAGTTGGCCATCGACCCTGCGAAGTTCCCGCTGCAGTTCGCGGCGGATGTCGACCCTGCCGAGGCGGCGCTCATGGCGGCCACCCAGCGTCCGGTCGCCGAGGTGGCGCTTACCGCGGGTCTGAGCTGCGAGCCGGCCTGGCACGCGCTTCCGAACTGGCACGTGTGGGGCGGCGCCGACAGGAACATCCCGGCCGAGGCAATGCGCTTCATGGCCCAGCGAGCCGGTGCTAGGAGCGCAAAGGAGATTGCGGGCGCGAGTCACGCGCTTTTGGTCTCGCATCCCGGTCCGGTGGCCGAGACGATCGTCCAGGCCGTCAGCGCGGCAAGCAACTAACAACTCCTAACAAAATGATCTAGGGACTTCCGTCCTTTGTAGACGGTGATCTAC
>NZ_JBEXCY010000445.1:0-2045 GCF_040605515.1 Dactylosporangium sp. NPDC005572
CGATGGATGAGCTGGCCGCGGCGGCGGTAGTGGATCGCTGGCCAGTCGGCGGTGACTCCCAAAGGTCGTGCTATCGATGGTGGCGGGTGACGTCGCCATTCGCAGCGGTGATCGGAAGCTCCATATGTAGGGTGGTCCCCACACCTCGGGGACTTTGGAGCGAGATTCGGCCGCCGAGCGCCTCGACGCGGTCGTTGAGGCCAAGCAAGCCGGTGCCGCGAGTGAAGTCGGCGCCGCCGACACCGTCGTCGCGGACCGCGACGCGTAGGACGCTGTCGGTGGCGGTGGTTTCGACGGTGACCGCGACGGCCGAGGCGTGCGCGTGCTTGGCCGCGTTGGTCAATGCCTCGGCGACGACGTAGTAGGTGCTGACCTCGATATGTTCGGGCAGCCGTGCGTGCGCGTGCACGTTCAGGTCGACCGGGATTGGTGAGCGACGGGCGAGCGCGCGTAGCGCCGGACGGAGGCCGCCCTCGGTCAGGATCGCCGGGTGAATGCCACGCGCGATTTCGCGCAGTTCCTCGATCGCCCCGGTCGCCCCGGCGACGGCGTGATCGAGCTGTGCGTTGAGCTCGCCGAGCTCGGGCGGTAGCGCCGCTTGCGCCGCGCGCAGCTGCAGCGCCAGCGTGACCAGTTGCTGTTGGGCGCCGTCGTGCAGGTCCCGTTCGATGCGGCGGCGGGTCTGGTCGGCGGCGGCGATGATGCGTGCGCGCGATGTGGTGAGTTCGGCGCGGCTTTCGGCGTTGGCGATGGCGGTCGCGATGAGTTCGGTGAAGTCGGCCAGCCGGGGTTCGGTGTCCTGGGGTAGCCGTTCGAGTCGCGCTGCTACGCCTATCGCGCCCCAGATGCGGTCTTCCACGACGATCGGGCTGGCGACCGCGGAGCGGGCCTCGTCGGGGATGGCCCCGGGTGGTCTTGCCCGATTGGCGTTGTCCACGTCGCGGCGAGCCGCGCGGCTGGTCGCCTGGACTGTCGTCATGGCCGAGCAGGGGTCGAGTTTGCCGCGTGAACCGTAGTGGGCGTACGGGAGCGGGTAGCTACCCATGAGTGTCGCCTCCCCGTCCGGCTCGAACCGTGTGATCGTCGTGTTGTCGGCGCCAAAGAGCGTGGCGACCTCTTCGGCTACCGCCGTGAACACGAGATCCGGCGGTGCCCCACGGGCCACGAGCGTGGCCACCCGCCGCAACGCTGTCTGCTCGTCGGCGATGCGGCGGAACTCGGCATATAGGCGGGCCAGCTGTTCCTGCGAGCGCCGCAGAACCTCCTCTCGCCGCTCCCGTTCGGCCTCGAACTGCTTGCGCTCCGTGACATCGCGCGCGCTCGCGTAGATCAGGCCCTGCTCCGGTACGCCGAGCGCGATCCACTCCAGCCAGCGCGGCGAGCCACCCTTGCAGCGGTACCGGTTCTGGAAGTTGATTGTCTCGTGCCCCTCAGCCAGGGCCCTCGTCTCAGCGGCGGTGCGTTCCCGATCCTCCTCGTACACGAACTCGATGAAGGGCCGCTCCAACAGTTCCCTGGTGGAGTACCCGAGGGTTCGCTCGAACGCGGGGTTCACCCGCTTGAAGTAGCCGTCGAAGCCAGCCGTACAGATCAGGGCGCGCGACAGAGTGAAGATACGGTCGAGTTCCTCACGGGCCCGCTGCCGGGCTTCGAGGGTCCTCATCGTGCCGAGGGCCAGGTCGAGCACTCTGGCCATGCTCCGCACGAGGCTGACCTCGTCGACGCTGAACCCATCATCACCCGAGCGAGCAACCACGAGATGCCCGAGCGAACGGCAGTCCAACGGCACTACCACCGTGTGGCAACTGCCCGCGCCTGGAACGTCGAGCTTTGCCTTTCGCCGGTTGATGACCTCGGCAATCTCGGCCAGCGGTAGTCTGCCGACGGGGAAGCCGACCGAGCTGACCTGACCGTCACGTCTAAGCACAACGCCGACCTCGCACTCCAACGCGCGAGCAGCCCGCTCAGCGGCGACCAGGGTCGCCGCCGCGGCATCGGGTGCGGCCGATACAGCCGCGAGGAACTCGGCGAGGCACTGGGTCGAC
>NZ_JBEXCY010000446.1:0-2035 GCF_040605515.1 Dactylosporangium sp. NPDC005572
CCCGGCCAAAGGCGGTGTGCGGATCACCGCCGAGGGTGCGGCAGACGCCGATGCTGACGCGCATCGGCAGCGTGATCGTGCCGATCGTGACCGGCGGCGCGACTGCCGCGGTGAGGGACCAGGCGAGGGCCTGCGGGTCCCGCTCGGTGACGACGACGAACTCGTCGCCGCCGAGGCGGGCGACGAGATCGCCCGATTCGGCGGCACGGACGAGCCGGTCGGCGAGCTGCGCGAGGTACAGGTCGCCACCGTCGTGGGTGTGGACGGTGTTGATGTCGTGCATGCCGTCGACGTCGATGAGGGCGACGGTCACGTCGGTGCCGGCGGCGTCGAAGATGTGCTGCTCGGCGACCCGGCGCACCGCGAGCCCGGTGACCGGGTCCACGTTCGCGACCGCGAGGTCCGCCTCCAGTTCGGCGATGCGCTGCTCGGCACGAGCAGCACGGTCGTTGGAGAGGGCCAGAAGGATCGCCTGCTGGGCGAGGCCAGCCACGGCGATCGCAGCTGACAGCGCTGCGTGGCCGGTGAGCAGCAGCGACGGGACGATGGACAGCAGGAATGCGGTAGTGGCGGGCGAAATCCAGCGCCTGGCGGTCACCGATCGGGTGAGGTACATGCAGGGTTCTCCTTCGGTCGGAGGGACGAGGCCGGAAACGCAGGCACGGCAACGCAGACGAACCGAGGTCCGGTTCGCCTGCGTGGGTATGTGCGTGTACTGGGATCAGTGGGGCGCAGAAACCGGGTGACGAGCGAACACACCGGGGGTCAGCTACCAGGCGGGGTAGGTTTCCCCGGCGAGAGGATCTGCTCGGCGGAACGCGAGTATCGCTGCGGTTTCGAGTGTGGCGAGGCGGGCGTTGGCGGCGGTGAGGTAGCCCAGGCGCTGCGACAGCAGCGGGCTGCGGGCGCGCATCGGCTCGTGGTTCAGGCCGGTGACGAGGGCGTCCCCGACCGTCGCCGCCAGCCGGTGATAGGTGACGTAGGTGCGCTTGCCGGCCTGAAAGGCGTCCAGTTCGTCCAGGTCCAGCAGGACGGGCGGATGCGTACGGTTGTGGCGCAGCATGGCCTCGACACGGAGCTGACGCAGGAACGCGCGGCGGGCGGCATCCAGGCTCTGGCCGTCGGCACCGATGCGGTGTGCCTGCGGCGCCCAAGCGTCGGCCCGCGATGTGCCCCGGACCACGTCGAGCCAGAGCATGTATCGGTCGGCTGCGTGCTCGGCGCCGCGTTCGCGGGTGGCGGCGACGTCGAACTCGTCGACCCGGGCGGCGAAGTGCAGCTTTTCGCGAGCCGAGCGGCACGTCCGCCGCTGCCATACCACGTCGCTGGTCCCGGAAGGTACCGCGGCGCACCAGTCGAAGGTCGAAAGCAACAGGCGCGCCGACGAGTTGACGCACAGTAGCCATGTCGTAGTCACGGCGGTCGTGCATGCATACGAGGCCGGTCCGAATCCAGCACGCGGGGACGACGAAGCTGTCTGCGTAAGCGGTGTGACGACCGCGCTGATTGAGGCGGTGCAGGCGAGATGACACAACGATGGCCACGATCAAACCTCCTGGTTCCTGGGATGGGTGTGCCGTCGGGCGAACCGGTCCCGGTTCACCCGACGCGCGGCTTGGGTTGGCACGCTGCGGTTAGCGGGTGCAGCAGGCGACGAGGTTGTCGGGCCCGGCGAGGGCGGTGATGTGCCGGTTCGCTTCGGCGAGGTAGGCGATCTGGGTGGCGTGGCGGTCGTTGTCGGCGGCGAGGTACGTGCCGTCGAGGCAGACGACTGCATCACCGGGAACGGCGCACAGCCAGCCGTAGTAGCTGTAGCCCTGCAGGCCGGTCTGGAACGCCTCCAGATGGCTGGTGGGCAGCGCCATGACCTTGTTGGGCAGGGCGTTGTAGGTGAGCATGCTCGCGACGCGCGGCTGGGCGAGGTACTGCGCCTGCGCGGTGGCGAGGGGGTACGTGCGCGGATTGGCCAGGTGCCGGTCGAGGAAGGTCCAGTACGGCTGGGCGGGCCGCGTGCCGGCGACGACCTGGTGCCAGA
>NZ_JBEXCY010000447.1:0-1981 GCF_040605515.1 Dactylosporangium sp. NPDC005572
CACCGCGCTGCCCCGGCCCGCGGCCAAGCCGCCCGCGGAACCAGCGAAGGCCAGACCACAGCTGGAGGCCGCCGGGCGCGCGGGCGCCTCGGCCACGTGATCCCCGCGAGTTTGGTGGGCCGGGGAGGGGGTAGGCCGCCGCCGTGAGCACGTCTCACGGGGATCCCGACAGGACTCCCGATGCGGCCCCCGACGAAGCCGCGCCGGTGAGTCACCTCGCGAGCTCCGGCATCGAAAGCTCCGGCTACGCCCCGCCGGCGAGCGGCCCCCGTAGTCCCGAGCGGCTCTCCCCGCCCGGCGGTCCGGGCGGTCCGGAAGGCGTCGACATCGAGGCGGTACACGCCTTCGGGCACGGCCGGCTCGAGTCCGCGCGCGAGGCCGCCCTGGCCGACGACGTCGCTGCCCTGATCGGGCAGCCGAGGGCGCCGTGCACCCCGATCGCCTCCGCCGTACGCCAGGTCATGGAGCGCGTCGGCGGCGACGCGGAGCTGCTGGAATGGCTGGACCGGTTCCCGGGCCGGCCGCAGCTGGTGACCCGGGTCCTCACGCTGGTGGCGTTGCTGGACCAGTTCGGCGACCGCCTGCCCGTCGTCTGGGCGCTGCGGGACCTGCGGACGCGGGCGCCGGACCCGCCGATCCTGGCCGACCACCTGCCGGCCGTGACCGGTCAGGAGGCGCTGTCCGGCCTCGGCGGCCAGATCAAGATGATGCTGGGCGAGGACGACCTGGCGCCGGCCGGCCGGCTCGCCCTGGCCGCCGCCGGCCTGCTCGCCGACCTTGCGCCGCACGTCGCGGAGGTACCCGGCATCGAGGAACTGGGCACGCTCGCCGAGCGGTCCCGGACGGGCCTGACCGAGGCCCTGGCCGCGGTGGAGGCGGCGTAGGCGGAGCCGGCCGGCCTGCCATGCCGCGGGCCGGCCGGGACCCTCCGACCGGTCCCGGCCTGTCACGCGGAGCCGATCGGTCAGCAGCCCGTCCAGATGACCGCGAGCGAGGACTGGTCGGACGGGGAGCCCGCCACGCCGAGGATCGTGTGGCCGTCGGCGCTGACCCAGTGGATTCTGATGTCGCGGCCCTGGTACTGCGGGAGGGCGACGGGCGTGTTCCCGCGGTACAACAGCGCCTTGCCGTAGACGCTGGCCACGATCGTGCCGTTCACACCGACCGTGTCGACCGTCGCCGGGTAGATCGTGCCGCTCGTCGGATACAGGCCCGACTCGGGGTGGCCGACCTGCTCGACGGTGCCGGAGCCCAGGTGCCACCGCACGTAGATCCGCTCGCCCGTCAGCTCGCCCTTGCGGTCGCCCTCGGGGTCGGCACCGGGCCGTCCGGGGGCGACCTCGCCGAACAGCTGGTCGCCGCTGAGGTGGGCGGCCCAGCCGGTGTGGTACCCGGGCGGCAGCGGCAACGGGGTGCCCTCGCCGTCGGACGTCCACCTCGTCGGGACCATGCTGACCGTGCCGTAGACCGTGCCGTCGTCGGCGATCGCCAGCGCCGTGGACACCGGGCTGCTGAACACCTTGTAGCCACCCGCCGCGGGCCAGAGGATCGCGCGGTGGTCGGTGCCGCCCGTCCGGACCTCACCCACGACGTCGCCGCGGGCGTTGATCGCCGACACCCGGACGTCCTGGGCCTCCGGCGGGGTCGGCAGGTCGGTCATCGTGCCGTTGCGCACCACCACCGCGCGGTCCATGGTGGTGCCCGCGACCGTGCCGGAGGCGTTCACCACTGCGGGGATGAACGCGTCGGGCAGCGCCTGCCGGCGCCCGTCGACCCAGAGGGCGGCGCCGGAGAAGCCCGAGCCGATGATGTACCGGCCGGTCGGGTCGGCGGTCAGGCTCATGATGCCGAGCGGCTTCTGGTCCGCCTCGTCGGACACGGGGGCGACGGTGCAGCCCGGCGCCACGGGCGGCAGCGGCGAGAGGACCGGGCCGGGCGACGCCGACCCGGAGGCGCCCGCCGACGACGGCGCGGACCGCGG
>NZ_JBEXCY010000448.1:0-1977 GCF_040605515.1 Dactylosporangium sp. NPDC005572
TCGGTCATGCCCTGCAGTTGGGGTGGTTTCCCGGCGTTGATGCGGTGGGCGTTGAGCACCACCCCAGATTTGGCGGCCTGCCGGAACACCTGGGTCAGCCGGACCTGCGGGATGTTGTCGGCGGCGAGGACGTCGCGGAGGACCTCGCCGGCGCCGACCGACGGCAGTTGGTCGACGTCGCCGACCAGGAGTAGGTGCGCGCCGGGCGGGACGGCCTTGATGAGCTTGTTCGCCAGGATCAGGTCGAGCATGGACCCTTCGTCCACGACGAGGAGGTCGACGTCGAGGGGGTTGTCCCGGTCGAACGAGGCGTCGCCGCCGGGACGCAACTGCAGGAGCCGGTGCACGGTCCCGGCAGGATGCCCGGTGAGTTCGGCGAGGCGTTTCGCCGCCCGGCCGGTCGGGGCGACCAGGGTGACCTTGGCCTTCTTCGCGGCGGCGAGGGTGACGATGGAGCGGACGGTGAAGCTTTTGCCGCAGCCGGGACCGCCGGTGAGCACGGCAACCTTCGACGTCAGCGCGAGCCGTACCGCATGCTCCTGCTCCGGTGCGAGGGTCGTGCCGGTGCGGGCGTGGAGCCAGGTCAATGCTGTGGGCCAGTCGACGTCGGCGAAGTGTGGCATCCGGTCGGCCGGCTCGTGCAGGAGCCGGTGCAGGGAGCCGGCGAGTGCGGTTTCGGCCCGGTGGAACGGCACCAGGTACACCGCGGTCACCGGCCCGTCCGGGCCGTTCGGGCTGGGCAGTGTCTCGCGGATGACGCCCTCGTCGGTGGCGAGGGTGTCCAGGCAGGTACCGGCGAGCGCGGCGGGGACGTCGAGGATCTTCGCCGCGTCGGCGATGAGGTTCGCTTGGGGCAGGTAGCAGTGCCCGGCGTCGGTGGCCTCGGACAGGGTGTACTGCAGGCCGGCTTTGACCCGTTCCGGGCTGTCGTGCGGGATGCCGACCGCGCGGGCGATCGTGTCGGCGGTCTTGAACCCGATCCCCCAAACGTCAGCGGCCAGCCGGTATGGCTCGTTGCGGACCACGGAGATGGACGCGTCGGTGTACTGCTTGTAGATCCGCACCGCGAGGGAGGTGGACACGCCGACGCCCTGCAGGAAGAGCATCACCTCCTTGATCGCCTGCTGTTCTGCCCAGGCGGCGGTGATCTTCGCGGTGCGTTTCGGGCCCAGGCCGGGAACCTCGACCAGGCGGGCGGGTTCCTCCTCGATGACCCGCAGCGTGTCGAGACCGAAGTGCGCGACGATCCGTTCGGCGAACACCGGCCCGATACCTTTGACGAGGCCGGAGCCCAGATAGCGTTGGATGCCCTGGATGGTGGCGGGCAGGACCGTGGTGTAGGACTCGACCTCGAACTGCCGCCCGTACTTCGGGTGGCTTGACCAGCGCCCCTGCAGGCGCAGGCTCTCGCCGGGCTGGGCGCCGAGCAGTGCCCCGACCACGGTGAGCAGTTCGTCGCCGCCGCGGCTGGTCGCGACCCGGGCAACGGTGTAGCCGGTGTCCTCGTTGACGTAGGTCAGCCGCTCCAGGACCGCCTCGAGGACAGCGCCCGACGGACGGGTCGAGGCAGCGGTCGCGGTCACGGCGACCATCGTGCCCGCTCACCCAGCCGACCCGCCAGCCCGCCCAATCCGCCCAGCCCGCCAGGTCAGCGTTCACTGGTGCCGGTATGTCCAGCCGAGGCGTTAAGCAACATGATGTCCGCGAGCGGGTCCGGTCTGGCGGGCCGGATCTGCAACGCAATCAGCGCTGGGCACGGATTGGGGGATGACGTCAAGCCACTCCATGCCGCGGTAGCGGCTCAAGCAGGGGGACCTACGAGAAGTAGCGCAGGACGAACCGGCGAAGCACGCGGTGCCGGACCCGACGCGGTCACGGCCGCGCATTAGCCCGGGTCCAGGTCGATGCCACGCTCCTCGCATTGCGTCAAAATAAGACCGCGCCGCGTCCGCTGGCAACGCACGGACGATCTCACGT
>NZ_JBEXCY010000449.1:0-1940 GCF_040605515.1 Dactylosporangium sp. NPDC005572
CGGACCGGCCGGGCCGCCCGAACTCGTCGATCATCCGGTCGATGACGGCGTCGGCGGGCGTCGGCGTCCAGCTGTCGCCGTACTGCTGCCGAATCTTGCGCGGCAGCGTAAGGGTCAGCTCGTCGATGAGCTGCAGCACCGGCGCCGGGTAGCCGGCCTGGAGGCTGGCCTGCTCGATCGAGGCCGGTGCGACGCCCTCGGCCAGCATGAGCAGGCCTTCGCCGGTGAACGTGCCGATGACGCGGCTGGTGAAGAACCCGCGGCTGTCATTGACCACGATCGGTGTCTTGCGCAGCTGCCGCACCACGCCGAGCGCCCGCTCGACCGACGCGTCCGACGTCGCCTTGCCCCGGATGACCTCGACGAGGGGCATCTTGTCGACCGGCGAGAAGAAGTGCAGCCCGACGAAGTCCTCCCGCCGCTGCACCCCATCGGCGAGCAGCGAAATCGGCAGCGTCGACGTGTTCGAACACAGCAGCGCACCCGGAGATACAACATGCTCGATCTCGGCGAACACCTTGTGCTTCAACGCCGGGTCCTCGAACACCGCCTCGATCACCAGATCCGCACCAGCCAGGTCGGCCGGGTCCGCGGTCGGCGTAATCCTCTCCAGGAGGTCCGGCCCGCCGCGCCCCTTCTGCACCAGGCGCTCGGAGTAGGCCTTGCCCTGCTGCGCGGCCTCGACCGTGACGTCCTTGAGCAGCACCTGCATGCCCGCCCGCGCACACACGTAGGCGATCGCCGCGCCCATCATCCCAGCGCCGAGCACGGCGACCTTGGTGAACGGCTTGGCGGCGGAGCCGCGCGCGTTGGCGGCCTGCAGGTCGAAGAAGAACGCCTGGATCATGTTCTTCGCGATCTGCCCCGTCGCCAGCTCCGTGAAGTAGCGGCCCTCGATGTCGAACGCCGTCGCCAGATCCACCTGTGCACCCTCGACCGCGGCCGCGAGGATGTTGCGCGGCGCCGGGTAGGGGGCGCCCTTGAGCTCCTTGCGCAGCGTGGCGGGGAACGCGGGCAGGTTGGCCGCGAACTTCGGGTTGCTCGGGGTCCCGCCGGGGATCTTGTAGCCCTTCACGTCCCACGGCTGGACCGCGTCCGGGTTCGCCGCGATCCAGGCCCGGGCTGCGGCGTCGAGTTCGTCGGCCGGCAGCACCTCGTGCACCAGGCCGACCTCCAGGGCCTTGGCCGGCTTGTGCCGCTGACCTTTCAGCAGTACCTGCAGCAGCGCCTCGGTGATGCCCAGCAGCCGCACGGTCCGTACGACGCCGCCGCCGCCCGGCAGCAGGCCGAGCGTGACCTCGGGGAACCCGATCTCGATCCTCCGGTCGTCGGCGACGATCCGGTGATGGCACGCGAGGGCCAGTTCGAGGCCGCCGCCCAGCGCGGAGCCGTTGATCGCGGCGACCACTGGCCGGCCGAGGGTCTCCAGGCGGCGGAGCTGGGCCTTGATCTGCCTGACGGCGGCGTAGGTCTGCGCCGCGTCGTCGGGGCCGATGCTGCCGAGCGTGTCGAGGTCGCCGCCGGCGAACCAGGTCTTCTTCGCCGACGTGATGATGACGCCGGTGACATCGGCCTTCTCGGCTTCGAGCCGGTCCAGGACGGTGTCCATGGAGGCGACGAACGCCGGGTTCATGGTGTTGGCGCCGCGGCTGGGGTCGTCGAGGGTCAGCACGACGATGCCGTCTGCGCCGCGGTCGTAGCGAATGGTGTCAGTCATGATCAGATCCGCTCCACGATCGTGGCGATGCCCATGCCGCCGCCGATGCACAGGGTGACCAGGCCATACCGCAACTGGCGCCGCTCGAGCTCGTCGACGACGGTCCCCAGCAGCATCCCGCCGGTCGCACCCAGCGGGTGGCCCATCGCGATCGCCCCACCGTTCACGTTCACCTTCTCCAGGCTGAAGCCCATGTCCTTCGCGTAACGCAGCACCACCGCCG
>NZ_JBEXCY010000450.1:0-1917 GCF_040605515.1 Dactylosporangium sp. NPDC005572
GTCCAGGCCCGCCGCATGGACCGCTGCCAGCAGGCCGCGCTCGTCGCCGCCCGGCAGGCGTGGACGCAGGCCGGGGCGCCCGGCGTCGACCCGGAGCGGCTCGCGGTGGCGGTCGGCACCGGCATCGGCGGCGTCTCGACGCTGCTGGCCCAGGACGACGTCATCGAGCGGTCCGGGCCGGGCAAGGTGTCGCCGCTGACCGTGCCGATGCTCATGCCCAACGGGCCGGCGGCCTGGGTCAGCCTCGAGTTCGGCGCCCGCGCCGGCGTCTACACGCCGGTGTCGGCGTGCGCGTCGGGCGCGGAGGCGCTGAGCCTCGCGGTCCGGCTCATCCGCGCCGGGGAGGCCGACGTCGTCATCGCCGGAGGCGCGGAGGCGGCGATCGCGCCGCTCACCCTCGCCGGGTTCGCCCAGGCCCGCACGCTGTCGAAGCGCAACGACGATCCGCAGCGCGCGTCGCGGCCGTTCGACGCCGACCGCGACGGGTTCGTGCTCGGCGAGGGCGCCGGCATCATGGTCCTGGAGCGGGCCGGGTTCGCCGAGGCGCGGGGCGCGACGGTGCTCGGCCGGCTGGCCGGGGCCGGCGTGACCGCCGACGCCCACCACATCACCGGCCCCGACCCGAGCGGCGCCGGCCAGATCCGGGCGATGCGGCGGGCGGTCGCCGACGCCGGCCTCTCCACCGCCGACGTCGCGCACGTCAACTGCCACGCCACGTCGACGGTGGTCGGCGACGTGGGCGAGGCGGCCGCGATCCGCGGGGCCCTCGGCGGCGACGTGGTCCTCACCGCCCCGAAGTCGGCGCTGGGGCACCTGGTCGGCGCGGCCGGCGCGGTCGAGGGCATCATCACGCTGCTGTCGGTCACCGAGGGGGTCATCCCGCCGACCCTCAACCTGGACCGGATGGCCCCGGAGATCGACCTCGACGTGGTGCGCGGCGAGCCGCGCCGCGGCCCGGTCCCGGCGGCGCTGTGCAACTCGTTCGGCTTCGGCGGGCAGAACGTCTCGCTGCTCTTCACCGCCTGAGCGCCACCGGAGCGGACGCCGCCCCCTACGACACCGCCTGCCAGGCCTCGGCCATGTCGCGGACGTAGTCGGCGTAGGGGCGCGGTGCCCGGCCCAGCAGGCGGGTCATCCGCGCGACCTCGCGGGCGCTGGTGGGCATGCCGCGGCGGGCCAGGAAGCCGTACGAGTGGCGGAAGTCGACGAGCTTCTGGCCGCTGAGCCGCCGCTCGGACACCGCCTCCCAGGCCTCGGGCGCGTAGCGGACCGGCCGGCCGAGGACCTGGGTCCAGGTCTGCGCCGACTCGGCGCCGCCGACCGAGGCCGGGCCGCACAGCGCGTGCACGCCACCGGGGAACCCGGGCTCGGTGAGCGCCCGGGCGACGAGCTCACCGACGTCGCGCAGGTCGATGCGGTTGACCCCGGAGCCGTGGACGGGCAGCGGGTACGTGCCGGACAGGATGTCCTCCCGCACGATCTCGTCGTTCTGGTAGTAGTTGCTCACGCCGAACAGCACCGGGCGGGCTGACGAGCGGGCGACCCGGCGGGAGATGCGCAGCTTCCCGCGGTAGTGCGGGAGCAGCAGCCCGATGAGCGCGCGCACGAGCACGCTGTCGGTCACCACCCCGGCGAAGACCAGGCGCACGCCGAGCCGCTCGCACGCCGCGGCGAAGGTCTCGGCGAGGCGCTCCTCGTCCGGATCGTGCGGCGAGACGTAGAGGGCGGCCGTGACGCCGGCGAGCGCGGCCTCGACCGCCGCCGGGTCGCGCAGGTCGCCGACCGCGGCCTCCACGCCGGCGGGCAGCAGCGCCGCCCGGTCCGGGCCGCGGACGAGGGCGCGGACCGCCGCGCCCCGCTGGACCCCGGCGTCAGGGCCGCGCTGAACGGCGCCCGGCCGGCCTCCGAGTCGAGCCG
>NZ_JBEXCY010000451.1:0-1901 GCF_040605515.1 Dactylosporangium sp. NPDC005572
CGGGCTCACGGGCGCCGTCGGCCCGAGCCCGCTCATCATGACCACGCTCGGCGTCTTCGTAATCCCCGTTACGGCCGACACCGGCTGGTCCCGAAGCCAGGTCACGGCTGCTTTTGGTCTCGCAGCTCTCGGTATGGCGATCGGCTTCCCCATCGTCGGCTGGCTTCTGAAGAAGTTCACGCTGCGGACGGTCGCCCTTCCCGGCCTCATTGGCTTCACCGTGAGCGTCGCCCTGATCGGCCTCCTAGGGCACACATTCCCGCTGTTCGCCCTGTTCTTCGGCCTACAGGGCATGTTCGGCTCGGCAACCGGCATCCCGTTCGCGAAGGCCACGGTGAGCTGGTTCGACAACAAGCGCGGCATCGCGATCGGGATCCAGGCGGGCATCGCGGCAATCGGCACCACGACCCTGCCGATCTACGCTTCGTTCCTAGTCTCGCAGTTCGGCTGGAACAATGCCTACGTCGTCCTCGCGGCCACCTCGGCCCTCGTGTCAATCTCGTCGCTCCTGCTCCTCGTACGCGTACGCGCCGAGCGGAGTGTGCGGGGACGGCTCGTGGAAACCGTCGTCGAGAACGACAAAGTGATAAACCTCGTGCTCCCCGGTGCCACGTTCCGAGGAGCGATTCGCACCCGGCACTTCTGGATGATCGCCACCGCACTTTCCATCGCCGCGATCGTCATCAACGGCCTTCAGATCAGCCTGGTGCCGATGCTCGTCGAGGGCAGCATCGACGCCTCCGCGGCTGCCGCGCTGCTGTCGGTGCTCGGCGTATTCTCGCTCATTGGCCGGATCGGCGGCGGTCTCCTGCTCGACCGCGTCCACGGTACGATCATCGGCGCGATCGTCATCGTCGCCCCGGCGGCCGGATTGCTGTTCCTGCACGCGCCGTTCATCAGCGCCCTCATCGCGTCGGCGTTCATCGGGCTCGCGATCGGACTCGAAGCAGACCTGCTGAGCTTCTTCATCACCCGCTACCTTGGCACGAGGGCGTTCCCACAGATCCTCGGCGTCACTCTCACACTGTTCCTCGTCGGCACGGCCGTCGGACCGCAGATCTTCAGCGCCTCCTATGACCGCCTCGGCTCCTACGACCCCGTCATTCCGTGGATGATCGGTGCGCTCGCCGTCTCGGCGGGCCTGGTCCTGGGACTCGGCCGGTACCGCTTCCCAGCCGTCGCCGGCTTCGACAAGGCGGCGACCCAGGACGAGTTCGGAGCTGCCGGGCTACTAGCCACCCAGACTGCGACCAGTGAGGATGAAGCACTGAAGCCCCCTCCACCTGGCGTGGACAACACTGCCCGAGCATCGCGAGCCCCGTCAGCGAAGGCTGGAACGCCAGCGCCGAGTTGATGTGTTCGGTGTCGGCGCCTCGATGCGTGCTTCCTGAGGTGCCTGTCGGCACCGACACGCAGTTCTCTCTCGGGCCGACATGGTGCAGGCACCGCCGGCCTCGCATGAGCCCTCAGCCCCGGACGTTTCGCACCGCGGCCGTTGGCGTTTCGCCGGCTTCGATGCCAAAGTCGGCTGCGCGGCGCCGAGCCCGGTGGTGAGCAGCCGCCCCTCCGGGTCGACCGCGTGCAGCCGACAATCCGAGACGGTGTACAGGGCCAGCGGCCTGTTCCCGATCCGCCACCGCCGCGTGTCACACGTCCCGCGCCAACCGCCGCTGCCTACACCGCCGCGGGATCAAGGCAACCATCCCGCCCAAGACCGACCAGGACGCCAACGGCCGCAAACTCGGCTCGAAGGGCGGCAGGCCGCCGCCCTTCGACCCGAAATCTACGCGATCAACGAATGGCTGTGACCGACTTCGACACACTGCCTAACCTCGGTCTTTCGCTGAATGTTGATCAAGGCGCTGTGGATGCCCGGTTGATGTCCGTCGGGTGGTCGGCTG
>NZ_JBEXCY010000452.1:0-1867 GCF_040605515.1 Dactylosporangium sp. NPDC005572
TACCGCACGGTGCCCTCGGAGGTCGGGTGGGAGGACTCGACGGCGGCCGTCGCGGTACCGCGGCCGCACTTGGCGCAGGTGGTCATGGACCCAGCGTGCTGTAATGGCCTTGTGCACTTCAACCATTACGGCGGCACCGGCACCTTCCTCGCCGCGGCGCTGCTCAACTCCCCCGAGTGCAGCGTGAGCAGGGTTTCCGCGCTGCTCGCCGAGCACGAGATGCAGAGCCGCGTGAGCAACGCCACGCAGGCGCGGGCGCTCGGGGCGTGGATCGAGCGGGCCCGGCCGGTGTTCGGCGAGGAGGACCCGCGACGGCAGCTGGCGCTGGTCAACGAGCTGCTCGGCGACGCCACCACGTCGGTGCGGGTGTCGGCCCACGACGGCAACCCGCCGCACCTGCACTACATCACCGACACCGACGACCCGGTCGCGCGCATCCGGGCCGCGATCGCGGGCGGGCTCGCCGTCGCGCTGTGCGGCGCCGGCGGCGACCGGCTCGGCCGCTGCGCCCGGGACGGCTGTGCGACCGTCTTCGTCGACACGTCGCGCAACGGCCGGCGCCGGTTCTGCTCGCTGACCTGCGCCAATCGGGTCAACGTCGCCGCGCACCGGGCCCGGACGTGATGGACCCCGCAGCGGTCAGTCGCCGGGCGGTAGCGCCGCGCGGTCGGAGTGGCCGAGGCTCAGCTCCGGCGCCACCCGGTCGCGCACCAGGCGCTTGAGCTCGGCCAGGTCGGGGAAGCCGCGCTCCTTGCGCGACCAGATCGTCTCGCCGTCGAGGCGCACGTCGAACACCCCGCCCGTGCCGGGCACCAGGGCCACCTCGCCGAGCCGCAGCTGGAACGTCGTCAGCAGCTCCTGCGCGGTCCAGGCCGCGCGCAGCAGCCACCGGCACTGCGTGCAGTACTCGATCTCGAGCCTCGGCTGCCTGGTCATGATCCCGCCAATGTACCGTGAACCGTCATGGGCCAGACGCTCGCGGAGCTGCTCGACGCCGCGGCCGAGGGGCGGTTCCCGCCGGCCGACGGCGGCACCACCGTCGTGCCGCAGCCGGGCCCCCGCGACGCGGGAGTGGTCGCGTTCACCGCACACTCGGTCGTCTTCGTCGACGACGATCCCGACTGGGTGTACGACACCCTCCGGACGATCGACAGCGATCCCCTCGCCGCCACGATGCACCCCCGCTTCCTCGCCGCGCTGCTCGACCGCACCGGCCGGGTCATGGACACCGTCGACCTGCTGACCGTCGCGCCGGCGCGCACCGGTCCGCCGCCGCTGCCGCTGCGCGAGCTGACCGACCCCGACCATCCGCGAGCGGTGCGGGCCCGGCGGCACCGCGACGACGTGCGGGTCTGGGCGGCCGACGGCGGGATCGTCGCCCTGGGCCGCGGCGTCGCCGGCCGGTGGGAGGCGGCCGTCGAGGTCGACCCGGGGACACCGCACCCCGGCCTGGGCCGTGCGCTCGCCGTCGCGGCCCGTCATCTGGTACCGCCGGGGCAGCCCGTCTGGGCCCAGCAGGCCGCCGGCAACGCCCGCAGCGTGCGCGCGTTCCAGGCCGCCGGGTTCCGCCCGGTCGGCGCCGAGGCGCTGCTGGCGGCGCCGTGATCATCATCGACCCGGGCTCGTCCGTGCCGCCCTACGAGCAGCTGCGCCGCCACATCGCCCGGCAGATCCAGGACCGCACCCTCGCCGTCGGCGAGCGGCTGCCCACCGTCCGGGCGCTCGCCGCCGAGCTGGGGCTGGCCGTCAACACCGTCGCCCGCGCGTACCGCGAGCTGGAGGAGGCCGGCCTCGTCGAGACCCGCGGCCGGGCCGGCTCGTTCGTCTCCGCCGCCGGGCAGGAGAGCCGCGAGCGGGCCCGGCGGGC
>NZ_JBEXCY010000453.1:0-1800 GCF_040605515.1 Dactylosporangium sp. NPDC005572
GGCCGCGGCGGCGCCGGCCGGGTCGGCGGTCGGCACGGTCAGCCAGGTGACCTCGTCCTCACCGGCGACCAGCCCGGCCAGCCGCGCGAGCGCGGCGGGCGACGGGTCGAGCGCCACGTACTCGACGTCGCGGCCCGGCTGCCGGCACGCCACCCGCAGCCCGCCCCCGACGTCGGCGGCGCCGGGCAGCCCGCGGGCCAGCCCCCAGCCCCGCTGCCAGCGCACGACCAGGTCACGCAACTCGTTCACCAGGCCCAGTAGATCACGAGGCCGTCCCCAGCGAACCGGCCGGTGCCGTTCTATGGTGGTTTGCATGGTTCGCCAGGCTCGATCGACCGGAATCGCCGCCCTGACCGTGCTTGCCCTGGTGGGGTGCGCGAACCGCAGCCCGACGGCACCGGCCACCCCGCAGTCGCCGCCCGCCGCCACGTCGTCGGCGGCCGTGCCGTCAGCCGCCGCGAGTGTGCCGAACGTCATCCCCGCCGCGGCGCTGCTGCAGCCCGCCGACCTCGACGGCGCCGGGTTCACGCCCATGGCCGACGGCGACGGCGCGCACCTGCGGCCACTGCGGCCGTGCGGAGCCCGGTACCCGAGCGACGCCACCCGCACCGCCGCCGTCGCCGTGCAGGCGCACGTCGTGAGCACGCCCGGCCAGACGCCCCACGTGCTCATGCAGTACGTCGGGCTGCATCCCGGTACCGCGGCCGAAGCCTTCCAGCAGATCGCGGCGGCCGTGCGCGCGTGCCCCGGCAGCCTCGACCCGGGGCAGCTGCGCTGGGAGGTCGCCGGGACGGCCGACGCCGGCGACGAGTCGATGTTCGTGCGGGTCAGCAAGCGGTTCAGCTACGGCGACCCGGGCAACATCGTCACCCCGGTCACGCCCGCGGTGCTGCTGCGCGTCGGCGACCGCGTCACGGTCGTCGCCGACCTCGGCTGGGAGTCCTCCGGCGGCGACGAGGCCTGGGTCCTGCGCCTCGCCCGGACCGCCGCCGACCGGCTGCGCGCGACCGCCTGACCGCCCCTACAGCCGGTAGCCGGCGGTGCTAGGTGCGCAGCGCGGACTCGCGGCCCTCGGCGCGGGCCCGGTCGAGCATCACGTCGAGGCGGCGCCGGCGGGTCCGGCGGGGGTTGCGCAGCGCGAGCACCAGGCCCACCACCGCGGCCAGGAGCAGCAGCTGCGGCCACGGCAGCGCCCACGCCGTGGCGGTCGTGGTGACGGTGTTCGCCGCGACCGGCCCGGCCCCGGTGTCGCCCAGCACGACCGGCGTCAGCGTCACGGTCGTGCGCACCCGGCCGAACGACCACACGCCGCCGACCCGCACGTCGGCCTGGTGGGTGCCCTTCGGCAGCAGCTCCCCCACGTCCGCCGGGACCGACCCGCCACCGGCCGACACCCGGCCCTGCCCGGAGAGCCACACGTTGCCGGTGTTGGTCACGGTGTACCTGACGTGCGTGCGGCCCGGCCGGAACGGGTTCCACGAGCGCTCGTAGCCCGACGTCAACCCGGTCACGGACAGCGTCGCGGTCGGGGTGCCGCCGGCCCGCAGCATGAGCCGGAAGCCGACCCGGCTCTCGACGTTGACCTGCCCGCCGGCGCTCGTCACCGTCGCCGCGATGCCGGCCGGGTGGTCGCCCGGCGTGGCGCCGGCCGGTGCGGTGATGGTGAACGGCACGACGACCGTCTCCTTCGCACCGACCCGCACGGTCGGCTGGACGGCGACCCAGGTGCCGCCGTCGACCGACGACCAGCGCATCGGCTGCGGGCCGATCATGGCCAGCCGCGGGTGCAGCTTGGACAGC
>NZ_JBEXCY010000454.1:0-1718 GCF_040605515.1 Dactylosporangium sp. NPDC005572
AACCCCCCCCCCGGGGCCCCGGGGTTGCCAAAGATTAAAATTTGCACTGGGGGGGCGGGGGGGGGGGGGGGGGGCGCCCGGGGGGGGGGGGGGGCCCCCCCCCCCCCCCCCCACCGCCCCTTCACCGAGGCGATGCTCGCCGGGCTGGAGGTGCTCCCGCGCCGGGCCGTGCCCTACCGCGGCAGCACCTTCACCGAGCTCGACGTCGAGGCCGTCCTGGAGCGCCGGCCCGAGCTGGCGCTCGTCGACGAGATGGCCCACTCGCGGGTACCGACCGGCAAGCGGTGGCAGGACATCGACCGGCTCCTCGACGCGGGCATCGACGTCCTCACGACGGTCAACATCCAGCACCTCGAGTCGCTCAACGACGTCGTGCAGCACATCACCGGCGTGCCGCAGCGCGAGACCGTGCCCGATGCGGTGGTCCGCCGGGCCGAGCAGATCGAGCTGGTCGACATGACCCCGGAGGCTCTGCGCCGCCGGATGGCCCACGGCAACATCTACACGCCGGACAAGGTCGACGCGGCGCTCGGCAACTACTTCCGGGTCGGCAACCTCACCGCCCTGCGCGAGCTGGCCCTGCTGTGGCTGGCGGGGAAGGTCGACGAGCAGCTCGACGCGTACCGCGGTACCGCCTGGGAGGTCCGGGAACGGGTCGTCGTCGCGCTCACCGGCGGCCCCGAGGGTGACACCCTCATCCGCCGCGCGGCCCGGATCGCCGTGCGCAGCAAGGGCGCCGACCTCCTCGCGGTCCACGTCGTGCGGGGCGACGGCCTGTCCGGCGGCGACCCGGTCGACCTCAGCCGGCAGCGGCTGCTCGCCGAGAGTCTCGGCGGCACCTACCACCAGGTCGTCGGGGCCGACGTGTCGGCGGCGCTGCTCGACTTCGCCCGCGGCGTCCACGCGACCCAGCTCGTGCTCGGCGCCAGCCGCCGCGGCCGGCTCGCCCAGATCCTGGCGCCGGGTGTCGGCGCCACCACGACCGCCGACTCCGGGCCGATCGACGTGCACCTGGTCACCCACGAGCAGGCCCGCAAGGGCCGCCTGCGGCTGGGCGTGCGCGGCGGCGGGCTCACCGTGCGGCGAAGGTTGCTGGGCTTCGCGCTCGCGCTGGCCGGCCTGCCCCTGCTGACCCTGGGCCTGGACACGCTCCGCGGCGACCTCGCGTTGCCGACCGACATTCTGGCCTATCTGGTACTGGCGGTGGCCGTCGCGCTGCTGGGCGGGCTCTGGCCGGCGCTGCTGTGCGCGGTGGGCGGGTTCCTGCTGCTGAACTTCTGGTTCACCCCGCCGCTGCACCGCTTCACCGTCGCCGAGCGCGAGAACCTCTTCGCCCTCGTCGCCTTCGTCTTCGTCGCGATGGCGGTGGCCACGGTCGTCGACGGCGCCGCCCGCCGGGCCCGGGAGGCGGCCCGCGCCTCGGCGGAGGCGCAGACCCTGGCGACCCTGGCCGGTAGCGTCCTGCACGGCGACGAACCCCTGACGGCCCTGCTGGAGCGGGTCCGGGAGTCGTTCGGCCTGGTGAGCGTCAACCTGCTCGAACGGCACGGCTCCAGCTGGCGGATCGTGTCCACCGTCGGCGGCCGCCCGTGCACCTCGCCGGGCGAGGGCCAGACGGAGGTGACGATCGACGATGATCTTTCACTGGTACTGCGGGGTCACTCGCTGCCGGCCGCCGACCGGCGGTTGATCGAGGCGTTCGCGGCGCACGCCGCGAT
>NZ_JBEXCY010000455.1:0-1716 GCF_040605515.1 Dactylosporangium sp. NPDC005572
TGCCTACAAGTCGAGCTTCCCCTCGCCGTTCACTGACCGCCGGCAATCGCGGGCGTGTCAGGAGGGGACGGTTGGCAGGTGGAGGTAGCGGATCGCCTTGCGGTGGTGGGTGAAGGCGATGTGCAGGCCGCCACCGCCGTCCGGCAGGATCGAGGGGTAGCTCAGCTCGCGGTTGCGTCCGTCGCGGGAGTTGTTGGACAGCGCGTAGCCGTCGCCGTTGGCGAGACTGTGCCGTACCGGCCAGGTCACGCCGTCGTCGTGGGACACGGCGAGGATGAGCGGGGCCCTCGGCGCGCCCCAGAAGGCGGTGCGTTCGCCGGTGTCGTCGACCGGGAGGACCTGCGGGCCGGCGCCCTCCACGATGCCGTTGTCGTCGATCTCGTCGTACAGGGAGACGCGCCGGGCGGTGGCGGTGCGGCGGCTGCTGGCGTTGAGCGCCATCACGGTGCGGCCGTCGTCGAGCTTGACCGCCTGGATCGAGGAGTTGTTGTTCGGCAGCTCGGTGGGGCGTGGCGGCTGCCAGGAGACGCCGTCCTCGCCGCAGACGCTGCGGTACACGTGGTCGGCCCAGCGGCTGCGGAAGTAGGCGACGTAGCCGCCGATGCGCGGCGTGATGTTCATGTGGACGAGGCCGGTCGACTCCGGTACCAACGTCTCCTGCCAGGAGGAAGCACAGCGGACGCTGCTGATGTCGTGGTCGCCGGTCCACGGCCGGTCGCCGACCCGTCGGCAGGTGAAGGTCGGCAGCAGCCACCGCCCCGACGGCAGGACCACCGGCGGTTGCCGGACGAAGACCCCGCCCTCGTCGGAGGAGATGAGGTCCTCGGTGGGTGTCCATTCGCGGCCGGACGTCGCGGACCGGCGCACCCGGACGACCGCTGTGTCCTGGTCGCCGGCGTGCTGTGCGGTGTGCAGCAGCCACAGCTCACCGTCCGGGGCCACGAACAGGACCGGGTTCTGCTCGGAACGGTGCGGGTCGTCGCTGAGCGGCACCGGGTCGGTGAACCGGTCGCCACCGGCGGGCAGGCGGGAGAACCAGATGCCGATGTCGGCCATGCCCTCCTGGGTACCGCCGAACCAGACGCAGCCGAGGGAGCCGTCGGGCAGCAGCGCGAGGTTGGCCGCGTGTGACTGGACGGTGTGCGTGGGCAGGAACGCCTCCGCCGCGCCGTCCGGCCGCCGCCGCAGCACGCCGTCGGTCATCGCTCGGCCCCGCTGTCGCGCAGATGATCGGCGGCGGCCCGTTCCAGGTGGGTCAGGTCGGAGGAGATGGTGGCGAAGGTGAACCCCTCGGCCAGCCGGCGAGCCGCGTCGGCGCCGGCGGCGGTGTGCATGCCGGCCGCGACTCCAGCTGCGGCGGCCGCCTCCCGGATGCGCCGTAGCGCGGCCTCGAACACGTCACGCACCGCCGGGTCGCCCGGGTAGGCGCCGCCGACGGCGAGCGTCAGGTCGGACGGACCCACGTACACGCCGGTGAGGCCGGGTGTCGCGCAGATCTTCTCCACGGTCGCCAGGCCGTCCGGGGTCTCGATCATCGCCAGGCAGGCGACGGTCGCGTCGGCGTCGGCCGGGGTGGGCCCGATCCGCAGGAGCGAGCGCATCGGGCCGTACGAGCGGATGCCGTGCAGCGGGTAGCGGGTGGCGGCGACGGCCCGGGCCGCGTCGTCGGGCGAGTTCACGAGCGGCACGATGACCCCGGCGGCGCCGGCGTCGAGG
>NZ_JBEXCY010000456.1:0-1702 GCF_040605515.1 Dactylosporangium sp. NPDC005572
ACGATCAAATATCACAACGCCGCTCTATATCACAACCTGTCGTTGCAGTACTAAGTCGAGCAGCACCTGGAGTGCCGGCACGGCGTGCGTCCAGTGGGCCTACAACGTCACCGCGGGCCAGCCTTGCCCGTGGACGGTAAGTATGGCGGGGCGACGACCCGGGCGATCCGGAACTTCCAGAAGTTCTTCGGGCTGACCGTCGATGGTGTCGTCGGTCCCCGACCCGCGCGACGCGGCCGGGACCGCCACGATCCTGGCCCGCGCCGCCGACCGTGGCGATCCCGGACCGCGGGCCGATCTCGGCTGAGCCGGATGCGCGATCGGGCATACGGTCAGCTGCCGCACGGTCCCGACGCGATGCGCTGGAACTGTTCGCGTGGCATCGCCAGCGGCGGTCGTGCTGCTCGCCGTCCACACCTGGTCCGGGCGCAGCGCGGTCAGGTCGGCCAGGGTGAACGTGACGTCCACCGCCAAGTCGTTGGTCGAGCGTTCCAGGCCGGAGGACAGTGACGCGAACAGGTAGTAGGTGCG
This sequence comes from Dactylosporangium sp. NPDC005572, assembly GCF_040605515.1. Lineage (NCBI taxonomy): Bacteria > Bacillati > Actinomycetota > Actinomycetes > Micromonosporales > Micromonosporaceae > Dactylosporangium > Dactylosporangium sp. NPDC005572. Next base: position 532 of record NZ_JBEXCY010000456.1, read on the forward strand.
GTCCGGCGCGATTGCGGTGAAGTCGGGGGCGCTGACCTTGTCCAACTTCCAGCCGGTCGGCACAACGAAGATCCGCACGGTCGTCGCCGGGTCTGGTGGGTCGCCGTCGTGGACCGACCAGAGCTTCCGCACGCCGTCGCTGACTGTCAGGCCGATCACGCGGTTGTGTTCGCACGGCGCGAGCAGGACGGTGGGGTGACCGTCGTCGACGTACAGCGCCGCCACCGGCACGCGGCGGGTCGGGCGCTCGTCGTCGTGGTTGACGAGGTCGCCACACGCGACGACGGTCAGTGCCACGGTCGCGTACGTCGTGGCCCGGATCCAGCCGGCCGGCCTGCTCATGACCGATGATCATCAGGGCTGTCGGCCGTCCCGGCGAGCACGCCGACGTAACGATCTGCGGCGCCGGTAGGCTCGGGGCCGTGATCACGGACGGGGAGTTGGCGGTCGCGGCGGCTGAGGCCGGTGCGGCGGTGGTGCGGGCGCGGTACGGCACGGCGCTGGAGCGGTTCGGCAAGGGTGGCGGGGACTTCGCCACGGCGGCCGACATCGAGGCGGAGCAGGCGATCCACGCCGTGCTGCGCGAGGCGCGGCCCGCGGACGGGTTCCTGGGGGAGGAGACCGGGTCGACCGGGGACGCGCCGCGGACCTGGCTCGTCGACCCGCTCTGCGGGACGCTGAACTTCGCCGCCCGCACGCCGCTCGTGGCGGTCAACGTCGCGCTGCGGACCCCCGGCGGGCTCACGGCCGCGGCCACCGCCGACCCGTTCGCGGGCGAGGTGTTCTGGACCGCCGGCGACGGGGCGTACCTGCGGCGGGACGGGCGGGACGAGCCCCTGGTCCCCGACGCCGGGTCGGCCCTGGCCGAGGTCGACGTCGACCCGCCGACCCCGAACGCGCCCGGGTTCCGCGCGGAGCGGCTGCTGCTCGACCCGTCGTTCCGGGCGGACTTCCGGCCGCGGGTGCTGTCGACCTCGCTGGGCCTGCTGTGGGTGGCCGCGGGGCGGCGGGCGGTGTACGTCATCGACCGTGACCTGCGCGACGACGTCCACTTCGCCGCCGGGCTCGCGGTGTGCCGGGCCGCCGGGTGCGTGCTCACCGGGCTGCGCGGCGAGCCGGTCGGCGCCGGGGCGCACGGCCTGATCGCGGCGGCCGACGAGCGCGCCCACGC
>NZ_JBEXCY010000457.1:0-1673 GCF_040605515.1 Dactylosporangium sp. NPDC005572
GGCTCCACGGTCGCCTCCGCGGCGGCTCCGTGTCCGGGGCCCGGTGCGGCCGGCTGAGGGTCAGCGGCCGGCGGCGATGTTGCGCCAGTCGCGCGGGGTCACGCCGAACGCGGCCCGGAACCGGCGGGCGAAGTGGGCCGGGTCGCGGAAGCCGTGGCGGCGGGCGATCGTCGCCACGGTCCGGTGGTCGTTGGCCGGGTCGGCGAGGTCGGCCCGGGCCGCGTCGAGGCGCTGGCTGATGATCCACTGCTCGACGCTGAACTCGGCCGCGGCGCACACGCTGTAGAGGCGCCGGGTCGAGATGTTCAGCGCGGCCGCGATGCTGTCCGGGCCGAGCTCGGGGTCGCCGAGGTGCTGGCGGATGTACGCGCGGATCTGCGTGGGCAGCGTGTCCCCGGCGGCCGGGTGGCGCTCCTCGCCGGCCGCGGACAGCAGCAGCGCCCGGGCCAGCTCGATGCTCGACCGCCCGACGCCGGCCGCGACCCGCTCGTCGCTGAGCCGCCCCGGGTCCCGCGTGATCGCCGCGACGTGCACGGCCATCAGCTCGTACAGCGGGCTGCGCAGCAGGTTCGGCGCGGCCCGCCGGATGACGTCGGGCGGCAGGGCGATCTCGTCGACGGGGAGCTGCAGCGCCCGGCCGGCGCCCGGGCCGCCCCACGAGAAGTGGTACGGCTCGGTGAGGTCGGTGCAGGTCAGCGTGCCCATCGGCACGGCCCGGCCGAGGCCGAACTGCTCCTGCCGGCCGACGTTGCGCTCCTGGAGGCCGAAGGACACCAGCGGGCCGCAGCCCTGCCGGACCTGTTTGGGGCTGCGGGTGAGGCTCAGGCCGTGGCTCGACTCCGCGCGTACCGCCTGGATCGCGCCGAGCTGCCAGAACTGCACCAGCGCCTCGACCGGGCGGCCGTCGTCGAGCCGCTCGGCCAGGCCGACGGTGGACGGCGCGGTGGCATCGACGACGACGGAGCGCAGTGCCTCGATCCGCTCCCGCGCGGGAAGGGCGGATGTATCGAGGATGACCGCCATGCGGCCGAACTGTAGCGAAACGTTCGCCGGGGATGTGTCGGGTTTCAGTCTCCGCCGTTGCGGTCTGCGCTGCCGAGGAGCGCGGCGAGCCGCGCGCGGCTGGTCACGCCGAGCCGCTGGTACACCCGGCCGAGCCGGGCGGCGACCGTGCGGTGCGACAGGTACAGACGCCCGGCGATCTGCCGGTTGGTCAGGCCCTCGGCGGCGAGGCGGGCGATCTGCAGCTCGCGGGCGGGCAGCAGCCCGGTCGTGCGGGCCGGCGCCGCCGGCAGGCCGAGCGCGGCCCGGGCCCGGGCCGCCCACGGGGCGAGGCCGAGGTCGTCGAACACGGCGAGCGCGGCGCGCAGCGTCTCGGGGTCCCGCCGCCGCTCGCCGTGGTGCAGCTGGAGGCGGGCCCGGAACAGCGGCCACCGGCCGAGCTCCCCGCGCAGGGCGCCGGCGACGCCGGTTTCCGGGTCTTCCCGCAGTACCGCTGCGGCATAGTCCGCACAGACGAGCATCATCGGCGCCGGAATGCGGCGCGCGGCCTCGGCGAGCCCGCCGAGCACCTCCTGCGCCTCGGCGACGGCGCCCGCCGCCACCGCGGCGTCGGCGACTGCGGGACAGTCGTTCGGCCTGGACGATCTCGCCGGTGCTGAGCGGGTCGAACA
>NZ_JBEXCY010000458.1:0-1667 GCF_040605515.1 Dactylosporangium sp. NPDC005572
CGCAGGCCGATGTAGGCAAGGTAGACCGCGCCCGCGTACTTCACCAGGTTGAACACTGCGCGACCCGGCCGTCGGCGCGGCCCTGCAGGCGATGCACGCCGACCCGGCCGCGCCGTGGACCGTCGCGTCGCTCGCGCGGGTCGCCGGGCTGTCCCGGGCGCCCTTCGCCCGGCGGTTCAGCGCGCTCGCCGGTCAGCCGCCGCTCACATACCTCACCTGGTGGCGCATGACCACCGCCGCCCGCCTCCTGCGGGAGTCCGACGCGCCCCTGCACGGCGTCGCCGCGCGGGTCGGCTACACGTCGGAGTTCGCCTTCGCGGCCGCGTTCAAGCGTCACGTCGGCACCGCCCCGGGCCGCTTCCGCCGCGCCACACCCGACGCCACACCGAAAGACCCCGCGGTGGAGGGCAGCGCGCCGCGAGACTGAGCCGGCGCGACCGCACACCGGCCGAGCACAGGCGAACGGCAGCGCGCCGGGCCACGGCGCGCCGCGAGATCACCGAACCAGCGCGGCTGCGTGGGCAGCGGCGCGCCGCGAGACTCGACCGGCGCGGCCGGGCGGACCGCAGCGGGGTGGGCTCAGGAGTGCGGCAGTGCGACCAGGGTCAGTACGTGGCGGGCCGGGCTGCCCGGCGGCGCCAGCAGCACGAGCTCGCTGCCCTGGGCGCGGTGGCGGTCGGCGATCGTGTGCAGTGCGGCGACGCCCGCGCTGGCCAGGTGGGTCACGGCGGACAGGTCGACCGTCAGGTCCAGCGTGCCGCCGCGCGAACGGTAGAGCAGCTCGTGCTGCATCCGGGCGGCGGTGGCCGCGTCGACCGGGCCGGAGACGGTCACGCTGCCCTTGCCGGTGTCCACGATCGACAGCTCGGCGGGCGGGCGTGGGCGCGGCACGGCGGACGGCGCGGGTGCGGCCGGGGTGAGCATCGACGCCGGGCGGGTCAGGCGGTGGCGGACCTCGGCCACGGTGCCGCCGGGCCCGCGGTCGAGCCGGAGCGCGTCGACGAGCTGCGAGGTCACCGCCAGGCCGCGGCCCCGCTCGGAGACGTGGTCCGGCTCGCGCCAGTGGCCCCGGTCGGCGACGCGGACCACGACCTCCCCCTCGGCGGTCAGGTCGCCCCGGACCGCGACGACGTCGTCGCTCAGCGAGTGCTCGATCGCGTTGGTGACCAGCTCCCCGACCGCGTGCTGGAGCAGGAACACGTCGTCGGCGGTGGTGCCGAAGCCGCCCAGCCAGCCCGCCAGCGCGCGGCGCAGCGCGGACAGGCGGGACAGGTCGGCCGACAGGTCCACGGCGAGCGGGGCGGGGGGCTCGGTGCGCTGCACGGCGAGCAGCGTGATGTCGTCGCCGTGGCCGGTCGCCCGGACCAGCAGCTCGACCGGCTGGGTGGCGGCCCGCTCGGCGGGCGACGCGTCCGGCGCCTGGAGGGCCCGGCCGGCGACCGCGTCGGTGGCGACCCGGGCCAGCTCGGCGGCGCCCTCAGCGGCGGTGCGGCCGGGGCGCTCGACGATCCCGTCGGTGTAGAGCAGCAGCACGTCGCCGGCGTCGAGGCGGGCCCGGAGCACGGGGAAGCCGCCGCCGGTGCCGAGCGGGCCGCCGCCGGTGACGTCGAGGAACGCGGCGCCGCCGGCGGCCGGCACGACCAGGGGCGGCGGGTGGCCGGCGGTGC
>NZ_JBEXCY010000459.1:0-1619 GCF_040605515.1 Dactylosporangium sp. NPDC005572
GCCGCGTGGCCGGCCGCCGCCGCGAGCGTCGCCAGATCCTGCGGGCGGGCCACGTGGAGGTTCGCGCCGGCCGCGGCGGCCGCGAGCTTGAGCCGCTCGACGACGGCGTCCGGGACCGGCTCGTCGGCGAACGGCCGGCGGTCGGAGCGCCGCCGCCCGACCGCCGCCCGCAGCCGCTGGGCCTCATCCGAGGGTTCGGTCCTCCCGGTGTACCGCAGCATCGCCAGGAGATCCGGATCCCCCTCGTCCGGCAGGTAGCGCACCGCCGCCGTGACGCCGTCGGCGGCGAGCGCGACGCGGGCGTGGTGCAGCGACGAGCCGCAGCAGAGGGTCAGCAGCCGCGCGTCCGGGTCGATGACCCGCAGGTGCCGGGTCCGGTCGGCGCGCAGCTGCGCCGTGTCGCCGTCGATGCGCCAGCGCCACGGCTGGGTGTTGAGCACCGACGGCGCCTCCAGGGCCGTCAGGACCGCCTGTGTGAGCAGGCGGCCGACCGCGTCGGATCGGACAGCCACCGTGCACCCCCCTCCGCCGACGAGATCAGCGGGGACGGCTCTACCCCGTCACGACGGGCTCATGTTGCGGCGCTCCCGGTCGCGACGGCGGCAACCGGGCGGCGGGGGATGACGAGGGCGGTGCCGGTCTCCGGGTCGGGGATGACCCGGCACGGCAGGCCGAACACGTCCTCGATCACCGGCTCGGTCATGACCTCGGCCGGCGGGCCCTCGGCCACCACGCGCCCGTCCCGCATGGCGATCATGTGGGTGGCGTACCGCGCGGCCAGGTTGAGGTCGTGCAGCACCGCGACGAGCGTGCGGTCCCGCTCGCGGTGCAGCCGCGCGCACAGCTCGAGCACGTCGATCTGGTGGGCGATGTCGAGGTACGTCGTCGGCTCGTCGAGCAGCAGCAGCGGCGTCTCCTGCGCGAGCACCATCGCGATCCACACCCGCTGCCGCTGCCCGCCGGAGAGCTCGTCGACGAACGCGGTGCTCAGGTCGGCGACGCCGGTCTCCTCCATCGCGGTGCGCACCGCCCGCTCGTCGGCCGGGGTCCACTGGCTCAGCGGGCCGCGGTGCGGGTACCGGCCGCGGGAGACCAGGTCGGCGACCGTGATCCCGTCGGGGGCGATCGACGTCTGGGCGAGCAGGCCGAGGATGCGGGCCACCTCGCGGGCCGGGCGCGTGCCGATCTCGCGGCCGTCGAGCAGGACGCTGCCGGCGCGCGGCTTCAGGGTGCGGGCCAGGGCGCGCAGCAGCGTCGACTTCCCGCACGCGTTCGGGCCGACGATGACCGTGAACGAGTGGTCGGGGATGGTCACCGTCAGATCGGTGGCGACGGTACGGCGGTCGTAGCCGAGCGTGAGCCCCTGACCACTGAGCCTGTCACCGAGTCGGTCAGACATGCTTGCTCCTCCGTGCCAGCAGCCAGATGAGGTACCCGCCGCCGAGCAGGCCGGCTACGACGCCCACCGGCACCTGGTGGCCGGGCAGGGCGCGCTGGCCCACGACGTCGGCGGCGACCATGAGCGCGGCGCCCAGGCACAGCGCCGGCGCCAGGTTGGGGCCGGACGCGCGGGTGAGCCGCTTCGCCAGCTGCGGCGCCGCGAGGGCCACGAACGCGAC
>NZ_JBEXCY010000460.1:0-1601 GCF_040605515.1 Dactylosporangium sp. NPDC005572
CTTGATCTTTAACCTCGCCGTCGGGGTCGTGGCTTGCTCGGTTTCTTCTTCTTGGAGGTCGTGTTCCCGGGTTCGTTGCTGGTGACGGTGTGGACGTCGTGGCGGTGGGCGGGGTGGCGGTTGGGCTGTCCGGGTGGTCGTCCGGGTCCTGGCCGGGAAGGTTTCGGCGCGCTGGCGGGACAGGCTGTCGCCGTGCGGAGGTGCCGAAAGCTGCGACGGACCCGGGCGGGGGTGAGCCGGTGTGGTGGTGCTGGTTTCTCCCATGGCCGTCGTAGGTCGGCGGCGAGCGGGCGGGCCAGCCGCAGTTGGGTGTGGGCGGCGATGATGAGCCAGGTCCACCGGTCCGCGGCGGCGGGGTCGCGCAGTTTCGGCACGGTCCAGCCGAGGGTCTGTTTGAACAGCCGGAAGGTGTGTTCGATGTCGAAACGGCGCAGAAACGCCTGCCACAGCAGGTCGACCAGCGCTGCATCCGGGTCGCGTGTGGGTTCGTCGCCGGTGCCGGTGGACCACCACAGCCAGACCGGTTTCGCGGTCGCGCCGGAGGGCAGCCGGGCCACGTCCAGGCGGATGAGTGTGCCGTGCAGGATCGGCAGGTCGGGGCAGTCGGCCCAGGCGGCGCGGCGGGTCAGTCTGGGGTGTAGCCGGTGCCAGGCGCGGGCGGTTGCAGTGCCGTAGAGCCGTGTGTCGGTCGTGGTGGTCACGTCCGGGGTGTCCCAGCTGGCCGGGTCACCGAAGATGAACTCGCCGCCGTGGCGTGGTGGCCGGCCGTTGGTGCCCGGCAGGCGGGGTAGCGCGGGCCGGCGCAGGACCCGGTCCGAGCGTAGCCGCGCCAGGACGCGGACCGGCAGGTCCTGCAGCAGCCAGGCGAGGCGGGCCGCGTCGTAGCCGGCGTCCATGACGGTCCAGATGTCCGCATCACCCGGCCGCCAGTGCCCTGCGTCGATCAGCCGGGTCACCACGTCACGCACCTGCCCGGCCGTCACGATCGCCAGATCCGCGCCCGGAACGAGCCGGACGGCGTCCAGCGGCGCGGTCCACGAACTGCGGCCGGTCTCCAACGCGACCACGAACGAGTACGGCCAGCCCGGAACACCGACGTGTTCGCCCTTGCTGCGACCGGAGGTGTGACACAGGATCCGCTCCGGTGAGGTGTGTGCCTCCGGCCGAAGCCAACAGGTGACATCCACAGCCAGGACGATCCGGCCGTCCGCCGCCCGCGGCAGCGGCGCCGCAGCCAGCACCCGACGAAGCCGATCAACCTCCACCCGGCCGGCCGCCAGCGCGTCGTACAACGCGCCGTGTCCACGACGGTGCTCCGCCACCAGCGACAACCCCGGCAGTGACGACACCGGCCCGTCCGCGCACAACACCGCGTCAGCCATCTCGAACAACGCATCCGCACGACGCGTCAGACACGCATGCAACGCACGCCGGAACCACCCGAGGTCCCCGCCCGGGACAACCGGCCCAGCATCAGGCACACTGATCATGAAGCAGCCCTTGGTATTGATCTTCTTCCCTCGACAAGAAGATGATCACCCAAGGGCTGTTTCCATCACCAACCAGGGGCCGACGTCAACCACCCCAGGTTAAAGATCAAG
>NZ_JBEXCY010000461.1:0-1598 GCF_040605515.1 Dactylosporangium sp. NPDC005572
GCCGGCTCAATCCCGACAGCCAGCACTTCGGACAAGCCACTTCCCGGACCCGCCACCACCCACTCTAGAACACCGGCCCTCGCCGCCTCTTGACACAGAGGGGTGCCATGAGCGGACATCTCACTTGCGCCTGGTCTGGTCTGAGCTGGCCTCCTTTGATCGAGTGCCGACGATTCGGATAGTCTGGCCGACATGAGGCGAGGGGAAGATCCGTTCGAGCAGCGCCTCGTATCCTCTGCGAATGTGCTCGACGGCACGGTGGACCTCGACGACTACCCCCACCGGTATCTCCTCGTCCATGCAGACACGGGCTTCAGCGCATCCCGGCAGGCGATGCCTCGCCTACTCGCCGCAATCGAAGTGCTCGAAGGCCAAGCGTGGGAGCTGGTCAACATCCTGGCGAAGGAAAACTTCTATGCCGTCATGCGACGCCCTCGCCACTCGAACGGCTAACGAAGAGGACCTCTGCGTCGAGCAACGACGCCATGTCACGCAGCGAGTCGAGCCACCCGGCGGCATCGGCACGAGAACGCAGTGGATACACAGGCTCGCCGTCGGAACGATGTACACAGCGTGACAACCGCCGACGCGCCGCCACGTACGACCAGCGGCAGAAGAGTGCGCTCGAGCGAGTCGAAACGTCGTACGGCAGGGTAGGTCCGTGGCCGGTGAAGTGCTCGTGTCCTTGGGGGACCTGCGGCAGGCGTTGGCGTTGTTGCTCGACGAGATCGAGAAGCGGCATGGGAAGGTCATCGACCTTGACGCGGACTACTACTGGACGATCGGTGCCTGGGACGCGTTTCGCCTTGGTGCCGTTGGTGTGCCCGAGCCGACCGTGGGCCAGTTGACGGACGATGTCCGATCGATGCGGGACATGCTGACCGCACCGGGGGACCGAACGATGGTCGTATGGCACGACTTGGCACATGTCATCGGCATCCTCAACCGACTCGCCGCGCTCGACCGTCCTTCCCTCGAAGAACGGTGACCGTCCGGCCCGCCGACCTCAACACACTCTCATCGGCCAGATCCGCGCGCCGAACCGCCAGCTGGGCCATCACGGCCTGTAGCGCGCGGATCGCGGCTAGCGTGCACCTGATCTTCTTCGAGCATCATGCGAGGATGAGTGGTCGTGGCCCACGAAGTCTTCCAACACGTGCCGTTCCCGTTCCCGGACGGCCGTTTCCCGCACCAACTCGGCGCTACGGTGCAGCGGACGGTCGCCGACGGCGAGTTGCCCGCGCTCACAGTGATTCACACGGCCGACAACTCGTGGGTGGTCCTCGACGGAGTCAACGACCCGAATCTCGACGGTGCCTGCGTCATCGACGCGATGGTCCACCTGGTGGATGACGACCCATCGCTCGCCGTAGTCGCTCGGCTGGATGTTGGCCACCGAGCCGACCGTGAGCACGTAGGCGACGTATGGCAGGCGTTCCCGTACGAGATGGAAGACTGAGTCCAACTGTCGCCGGTCGAATGACCAGACGTCCGCTTCTCGGCAGAGTCGGACGCCTTGGGGGTCGCTATATGCGCTCGCAGTGTGATGAGCAAGCTGCGAAACTCAGTCCGAACTTCCCTTCTTCCGGCCGTCCGGC
>NZ_JBEXCY010000462.1:0-1595 GCF_040605515.1 Dactylosporangium sp. NPDC005572
GGTGACCGCCACGGCCCGGCCGCCGGTGCGGCCGACCGCCCGGCTCGCGAGGTGCGCGCCGAGCACCGTGGCCACCGCGACGGGCACGAACGCCAGGCCGGTGGCCAGGGCGCCGTAGCCGCGCCCGTGCTGCAGCCAGAACGAGCCGACGAAGAATCCGCCGACGAGCAGCGCGGTGGCGACGAGCATGAGCAGCGCCCCGGCGGCCATCGGCCGGTGGGCGAGCAGGCGCGGGTCGACCAGCGGCGCACGCAGCCGGCGCTCCAGGGCGACGAAGCCCGCACCGAGCAGCACGGCGGCGCCGAGCGGCCCGAGCGTGGCGGTGCCGGTCCAGCCGTCGTCGCCCGCGTTCGTCAGGCCGTAGATGGCCGCCGCGGTCGCGGCGGTGACGAGGACCGCGCCGGGCAGGTCGAGCCGCTCCCGGCGGCGGGCCGCCGGCCAGCCGCGCATGAGCACGGGCAGCGCCACCAGCACGGCGGCGCCGACCGGAAGGTTGACGAAGAAGATCCAGCGCCAACCCGGCCCCGCGGTCAGCAGCCCGCCGAGCAGCACCCCGATCGCGGAGCCGCTCCCGCCGAGTGCGGCCCACACCCCCAGGGCGCGGTGCCGTTCGGTACCGCTGAAGGTCGTGGTGACGATCGACAGCGCGGCGGGGGAGAGCAGCGCGGCGCCGACGCCCTGCAGCGCCCGACCGGCGAGGAGGGTCGTCGCCGACCCGGCCGCGCCGCTGACCAGTGACGCGGCGGTGAAGACGGCCAGGCCCGCCAGCAATGTCCGGCGCGCGGTCAGCAGGTCGGCGAGCCGGCCGCCGAGCAGCATGAGGCCGCCGAACATCAGCGTGTAGGCGGTCACGACCCAGGTCAGGGCGGCGCGGTCGAGGCGCAGGTCGGCGCTGATGTGCGGCAGCGCCACGTTCACGACGGTGACGTCGAGGATCAGCATGAACTGGCCCGCGCCCAGCAGGCCCAGGACGAGCCAGCGCGAGGCCGGTGGGGCGGCGGTGTGGACGGTCACGGTCATCCCTCACAACTCAAGCATTGGTGTACGAGTTACGGCGGGAGCGTAACTCGTATAGGCTTGCTTGAGATAGGGGGTTGTGACCGAAGGTGCGTAGCGCGCAGACCCCGGCTTTGCCGTGGGTTGGCGCGTCAACTCCGCACGGGTAATAGGTGCCGCAGTGCTGTGTATTGTCGGTGCGTCCGTCACGTTGCGATCGAGCAGCGACGTCGTCTCCCAGAGCGCCTTCCATGTGGTGTGGTATCGGCGGCGTGTGCTCGGTGGCCGGGATTGAGGAACGGTTCAAGCAGCTCGTCCGCGGGTCGTCGATGAGAAGGGGGTGCGGTCGGTGGTCCTGGAGGTCATGCCCGATCACGTCCACCTGCTGGTCGAGGTCGACCCGCAGTTCGGCGTCCGCAAGCTCGTCAAGGCCGTCAAGGGCCGCTGAATGCTGACTGGACGCCGCTATCTGCTCGGCCTCACTGGGGAACAGACCGCCTATGCCGAACAGGTGGGTGCGATCTGCCGTGCGGTGTGGAACACCGCGCTGGAGCAGCGCCGGGAGTACCGCCGCCGTGGTGCGTTCATCGGCTACAACG
>NZ_JBEXCY010000463.1:0-1573 GCF_040605515.1 Dactylosporangium sp. NPDC005572
CCACACGGGTCCGGGAGGCGATTAGGTCGGCTCGGGCCTGGGCGTTGGCGATCGCGGTGCCGACCAGGTCGGTGAATTCCGCGATGCGCACTTCGGCGTCGGCGGCCATTGGCTCTTCCTGCTTCGTGAAGGCCACAGTCAGCCCCCAGAGGCGTCCCTCAACGGCGATCGGGGCGCCCACCGCCGAGCGGATCCCCAACTCGCGAATCTGCGCAGCCAGCGGGCCGGAACCACCCGCGTAGCGCTCGACCCGGACAGAACGGCCGGTGCGCCACACCTGAGCCGAGACAGGGCTTCCCTCCAGCGATCCGCGTGTGCCGACCGGGAGCCCCGAGCCACTGCTGGCGAGCACGGTGATCGTGCCGTCTGTCTCGTAGCGGTCGATTACCGCACCGTCGGCGCCGATGAGCCGATCCAGTTCCGCGGCGACCACGTCGAACACCGCGGTCGGAGGCACGCCGCGCGCAACCAACGTGGCGACGCGTCGCAGCGCGGCCTGTTGCTCAACGACCTGGGCGAGGCCTCCGTCCATGCGAGCCCCCCATCACCAGCCGCCGAGCGTCTCGTGATCCTGGTTCTGCTACCTAGCGTAGCGCTCGACGACCAACGGGACGTCTCTGTGGGATGGAGCGGATCGCCGCAAGGATTTCGTGACAGTGGCGGTACTGATGAAGTCCAGGTGCACGGTTCCCGATGGCCTGCGGGCTGGGTCACCGAGCGTGAGGTAGCCACGCGGGGGCGCACGATCCGCGAGCGACCAAGACCTCACGGAAGCGGCCTGGCGTTTCGCTCATCCGTACCTGGTCGGTCACCCCCTGGTAATGGCCGAGCGGGGTGTCAGCCGAGAACAGCTCTGGGTCAAGGTAAGCATGAGCGGTTCCCGCCCGGCCGGCCCGTTCCCGTGCGAAGGACCGGTCCACGAGTCCCAGGCCAAGGATCCATGCAGCTGCTCGCACCAAGGAGACGTGTACCCGCCAGCTTCCGCATTGGCTCGCCCGCAGCCGGAGTGCTTGAACCACGCCAAGGGTCGCCAGCCAGGCTGCGATGTAGTCATTCACAACGAGGATCGGCGACAGTGCCGGCGTGATCCCGTCGCCCTCGAGGTCGGCCATCCCCGTCATTGCGCCGGCGCTCTGGTCGAAGCCGACACGGCCGGACCACGGGCCTTCGGTGCCGGCGAACGAGATCGTCGCGTGCACGAGTCCGGGGCGAGCATGGACAGCCGACGCGAGGTCCATCCCGATCGACTCGAGATAGCCCGGACGGCGGTTGGCGAAGAACACGTCCGCGCCGCGCAGGAGATCGCCTACTTGCGTCCGCCCGTGCGCGGCGCGCGCGTCGATGCGACAGGACCGGACGCCGACGTTGGCGTACGCGCCGTCGTGCTCGAACTCGTCCGGCCGCCACACATTCAGCACATCGGCCCCGTGGAGCGCCAGCGCGCGTCCCAGGCCCGCGCCGGCGATAACGTGCCCCATGCCCAGGGCGCGCACGCGCTCCAGAGGCTGCCCGCCACCGCTAGGCCGTGTTTCGTAAGGGCGTCGATGTTGTGGTGTGGCGGTGATCGATAACT
>NZ_JBEXCY010000464.1:0-1559 GCF_040605515.1 Dactylosporangium sp. NPDC005572
CTAGCGGTAGTTTGTTGACTTCGGTGGATGGCTGTGTACGGTTGGGCTGACGCTTGGTCGTGGGGTTGGCCGGACCGTGTGAGGTGTTGGTGGCTCGGTTGGTGTGTCCACCGGCGGCGGGCCCGTTGGAAGCGTATGCGGCGTTGTTCGATGGGTTGTTCTCGCGGCTGGCGCAGCGGCGGGGGTTTCGGGAGTACCTGAGTGGCTTGTTGGCGCCACGCGATCGGAACAAGACGTTGACCGGCCTGGCCGGTACCGAGCCGGTTGTGGGTGCGCAACACGCGGCGGCGCAACGGTTGCAGTACTTCCTGTCGGAGTCCACGTGGGACGTCGGTAAGGTCAACAGCCGGCGGTTGGAGCTGCTGCAGGCTGACCCGGCCACTGCCTGGCATGCCGGGGGTGTGTTGGTCATCGACGATTCCGGTGACCGCAAGGCTGGCCGGCGCACGGCCCATGTCGGGCGGCAGTGGCTTGGCCGATACGGCAAGACCGACAACGGTGTGGTCACCGTGACCACGTTGTGGGCCGACGGGCGGGTCTACTATCCGTTGCACGCGCAGGCGTACACCCCGGCGTCGCACTTCTCGAAAGGGCGTACCGATCCGGGTTTCCGGACCAAGCCGCGCATCGCCGGGGAGTTGGTGGCCGAGGCGCTTGCGGCTGGTGTTGCCTGTCGGGCGGTGGTGGCCGACTGCGGTTACGGTGATCACGACGAGCTGCGGGGGGAACTGCAGCAGGGCGGCTGGGGGTTCGTGCTGGCCCTCAAACCGTCGCGCGGCGCGTGGCAGTACGGCGCCGAGGCGTATACCCCGAAAGACGCCGCCCGGGCTGTGCCGTGGAACGGGTCTGACGATCCCGGCAGGTGGAGCCGGGTGCAGCGCCGGTTCCGTGACGGGCACACCGAAACGTGGTGGGCGACCGACGCATCGCTGGGCTGGTGGGGGCCGGACGGGCAGACCCGCCTCGTCGTGGCCACCACCGACCCGGCCACGTTGCCGGACAAAACAACCTGGTACCTGGCGACCAACCTGCCCCGCCCCGGCGGCCCGCATGACACCCCCGACAGTCGGCACGACGCCGCCGATCTGGTCGAGGTGGTGCGGCTATACGGGATGCGGAACTGGATCGAGCAGAGCTACAAGCAGGTCAAGGACGAGCTCGGCTGGGCCGATTTCCAGGTCCGCTCCGCCGTTGCGATCGAGCGCCACCAGAACCTGGTCCACTGCGCGTTCTCGTTCTGCTGGAAGGCCTGGTTCGACCACCACACCGATCAACCGTCCACACTCGACACTCCCAGAGAACCGAGCGCGGACCCGTCACCCGACGCGTCCGCAGAGAGGGGGCCCTGCACCGCCCCAGCCGGTGACACACCAGAGCTGGCCCAAGACCCTCCGCGCAGTACGCGCCTGGCTGACCCCCTGGCTGCGGCTGCAACGCTGGTGGAAAGCCTGGTCCGACACGCCCCCACCCACTGAACTCCAACAACTCCTCGACGCCCTCGCCCGCGGCCACGGCATCGACCTCTACCTACCACCCTGAAGTCAACAAACTACCGCTAG
>NZ_JBEXCY010000465.1:0-1558 GCF_040605515.1 Dactylosporangium sp. NPDC005572
CCGGGTCCGGGTACTCCCAGTCGATGTCGACACCGTCGAGGTTGTACTGGTTGACCAGGTTGACGATGTTGTTGACGAAGGCCGTGCGGGCGGTGGCGTTGCCCGCCAGGCCCTCGAAGCCCGAGTCGTTGCCGTCGTTCCAGCCGCCGACGGCGATCGACACCTTCACGCCGGCCGCGTGCCCGAGCGAGACGATCTGCTGCAGCTTCGACGGGTTGTCGAGGCCCTGCAGGCTGCCGTTGCTGTTGGGCAGGACGAAGGCGTAGTTGATGTGGGTGAGCTTGCTGTACTGGATGGCGGTCGCGCTGCCGGCCCAGGACGGCATGTAGCCGACGCTCTTGAAGCCGTTGGGCAGCACGGCGGCCTCGGCCGCGGGCTGGCTCGCGAGGGCGACGACGGCGCCCACGACGGCCGTGGCCACCGCGACGGCACTGGCCGTGAAGGCCGACCGGCGGGCCCGGCGACGTCCGGGACCGGCAGTCCCGGCCCCCGGTTCGGTGGACATGAGTGCTCCTTCGGGTGGACGGACCGGCACGCGGGCAGGGTGGGACCGCCCGCGGAGCGACACGATCACATCGGTGGTAATGGATGGTTCGGATGAGCCGTGTCGGTTGGGGCGCCGGTGCGATGGCAGGTGCTCAGACGATAGGAAAGTTAACTATTAGCTGTCAATGCGTAGGTTGCGCCAGCCATTCAGTTGGTTTCAGGTTCGTGGGGGTCTCGCTCGTGCTGGATAATGCCATTCGCCCTGGCTGGTGTTCCGCGAGGCCGGCCAGGAGTCTGATCTGGCTCGGCGAGGTGTTGGGGTTGCTGGCCCTTCTGGGCCGCAGTGGGTCGATGTCGTCTTCTCGCTTGGTTGCGGTTGCTGCGACGTCGTTGGACTGCTCGGCCGGTTGCCGATCTGGTGTGGGTGGGCTCTGGGCACAGATCGCAGCCGCCGGGCGTTCTGACCCTCAATCGAATGAAAATACTGTGAACTAATGTCAAAGCCGTCAATACCGGGCAACTGCGTCCTGGTTGGTCCGAATAATCGCCGGTATCGGCAATATCGGCGGCTGGCGTCAAGCGGCAGTCCCCAATCTCCACCCGTCGGTACTGGCGTTTCGGGGGTGTGCCGAGATGCCGAAGGCGCTTGCTGGTCGGCTTGATCGCGCCATGTTGATTCGCTGAGATCTTGGGTGCAAGCAACTCGTCTTGGGTCGACTCCGCTGCCTACTCGGCATCGTCCTAACTCGAACGGCTGGCGTGGCCGGCTCGAAACAAGCTGCTCAGAAGGCCTGAATGGCTCACCGCTTGTGCGCCAAAGAGCTTCGCAGCTGACTTAACTTAAGTCTTGTATTGACGAGTGACCCGACGCGGGAATAGCCTCCGATGGATCTGTAAGGGAACCTCCCAGATCCGTCCACGTCGACCCACCCCGACCGGGATCGGCGCGGGCGCCCGCCCAGAAGGGAGCCCCAGTGACCCCCTCCACCCCCCGTCGGCGGCGGCCGCGCCTGCGAGTCGGCCTCGCCGCGCTGGCGACCGTGCTCGCGGCCGCCGGCATCGCGTTCGTCAG
>NZ_JBEXCY010000466.1:0-1522 GCF_040605515.1 Dactylosporangium sp. NPDC005572
CAATGCCGTTCAGTTAGGTGTGGGTGTGGCTGGTCAAGGGGTGTGTTGATCGTGATGTGAGAAGCGGAGTTCCGGTATCAAGGTTTGTCACTCCAAGACAACCCGAACCAGGAACTCCGCTTGGCTGATCAGATTGCCATATCCCGTACCGTCACGGTAGCTGCGGGGCCGTTCGCGGCGGGTCATCTCGGTGAGCTGACGCGTCTGCTGCCGTTCGAGATGATCGATGACGTCCTGACCACGACCGGTCGTACGCAGCAGCGGGTTCGTGTGCTGCCTGCTCGGGTTGTGGTGTATCTGCTGCTGGCCGGGTGTCTGTTCGCCGATCTCGGTTATCGGCAGGTGTGGTCGAAACTCGTTGCCGGGCTGCGTGGGCTGGGCGGGCTGGCGGTCGCTGACCCGACCGGTAGTGCGCTGCGGCAGGCCCGGCAGCGACTCGGCACGTCGCCGCTGCGGGCCTTGTTCGACCTGCTTCGCGGCCCAGCCGCGACCAGCGCCGTCGCTGCGGTGTGGTGGCGGGGCCTGCTACCGGTCGTCATCGACGGCACCATCCTCACCATCGCGGACTCGGCGGCCAACCTGCACCGCTACGGCAAACAACGCGGGAACCACGGCGGCTCCGGCTACCCCACACTGCGGCTCAGCGCGTTGCTCGCTTGCGGCACCCGGTCGGTGCTCGACGCGGTGTTCGACCCGATCACCACCGGTGAACTCGCCCAAGCCGGACAGCTGGCCCGCAGCCTGCGTGCCGGGATGCTGCTGCTGGCCGACCGCAACTACGCCGCCGCCGGCCTGATCAAAGCCTTCACCGTGACCGGAGCCGACCTGCTGATCCGCTGCAAGACCGGACGGAAACTCCCGATGATCCGCCGCTATCGGGACGGATCCTGGCTGTCGGTCATCGGCGGCCTGCCGATCCGGGTCGTCGAGGCCCGCATCAGCATCACCACCAGCAACGGCAGCCGCACCGGCGACTACCGGCTGATCACCACCCTGCTCGACACCCGCCGCTACCCAGCCGCCGATCTTGCCCGGCTCTACCACCAGCGCTGGGAGATCGAAACCGCCTACCTCGAACTGAAATCGACCATCCTCGGCGGGCGGGTCCTGCGAGCCCGCACCCCCGACGGCATCGACCAGGAAATCCACGCCCTGCTGATCGTCTACCAGCTGTTACGCACCGCCATGGTCGACGCCACCGACAGCCGGCCCGGCCTCGACCCCGACCGGGCCAGCTTCAGCACCGCCCTCAACGCCGCACGTGACCAGATCGTCCAGGCCGCCGGAGTCATCGCCGACACCGTCATCGACCTCGTCGGCGTCATCGGCACACACATCCTGGCGAACCTACTGCCCGACCGCCGCATCCGGACCAAAACCCGCATGATCAAACGATCAAACTCCAAATACCAAGCCCGCGGCCCAAACATCGACCGACACACCTACAAAGCCACCACCAGCATCGACATCCTCACCGACGAACCTTGACAACCCACTCACCGGCCTAACTGAACGGCGTTGC
>NZ_JBEXCY010000467.1:0-1496 GCF_040605515.1 Dactylosporangium sp. NPDC005572
CAACGTGGCCCGCCTGCACCTCGAGGCCAGGCCCACGGCCCGCCTGCTCGCCCAGCTGTTCGGCTGAAAGGCCACCGGACGGCGATTGGCCGCTCCGGTACCGCCGGAATCCGAGCGATGATGCGCCGGTGGCCGACTTCGACGATCTCTCCACGCTCGTCGCCGACGGCGCGCTGCGCCGTGACGGCCGGCCCGTCGATGACGAAGTACTTGCGCGCATCTCGCCGACACACCATGAGAACGTGCTCTTCTACGGGCACTTACTCCGTCGATATCGACGGCGAACTCGCCCAGTTCGACGCCGGCGGCTACCGGCCGCTGCGCCTGCCGGAATCCACCCCGACGGGCTGAGCCAACAGTGAATGTCGGCCGGTAGCCTGCGTGGAGCGCGGCGTCGGGCAGGCACGACCGGGTGTCCTCTTCCCAGGCACCGGGCCTACCGCGTCTTGGGGTGGGGCGTTGGACGCAGGTAGGTGGTCACATCTCGGCCGACGAGCATCAGAGGCGGCAGCGCTGTAAGCGGGATCGCGAACAGCGACAGCAGCACCATGAGTAAGTGGCACACGAATGCCTCCGGCGCCAATCCGACATAGCGCACGCCCTGACTGAGGGGCCCTGGCCTTGACCCGATTCGGCGGAGAGATTCGGCGTGCTGATCTTCAAGCTACCTTGAGCGCGGGTAGCAGTTGGACGTTGGTGCCGTTTTCGTAGGCGGCTGGGCTGAGGTAGCCGAGGCTGGAGTGTCGGCGGCGGGTGTTGTACCAACCGTCTACGACACGGCCAGAGCCTTCGCCGAACCGCAGCGGTTGCGCCTTGACAAGCTGTGTTGGTGAGATGTCTCGACGTATCCGGGCGACGACCCCGGTCAAGGCCGACCACGCTGCGAAGCGGCGCCGGCTCGGGTCGAACGGCGGCCGTCCACACGCGTTCGATCCTGAGCTCTACCGGCAGGTCGCGTCGACGGAGCCGCCGAAGCACCTGGTCACGTACTCCTGCTGTACCGCACTGGGACCGACCAGGTGATACTCGTCGATCACCGCAAAGCCGGGCGGCTGCCCCTCGGTCGGCAGTCCTGATCGGATACGACGACGACCTCGCCGGCGAATCCACCCGGCTCAGCAACCGCATCCGCGGCCTGCTCACCCAAGTCCACCCTCCGCTGGAGCGTGTCCTCGGGCCGCGCATCGCCCATCCCGCGGTCCTGGAACTGCTGTCCCGCTGCGGCGGCCCGGCTGGTCTGCGCACGGCAGGACGGCGCCGGCTCGCCACGCTCACCACGCCCAAGGCCCCGCGCATGGGCGCCCGGCTCGTCGAGGAGATCCTGGCCGTGCTGGACGAACAGACCGTCACCGTCCCCGGCACCGCCGCGGCCGAGACGGTCCTGCCCCGGCTGGCCGACAGCCTCCGGCAGGTCCTGCAACAGCGTGACCAGGTCGCGGACGAGGTCGAACGGATGCTCGATGCCCACCCTCTCGCCAAGGTCCTGACCTCGATGC
>NZ_JBEXCY010000468.1:0-1447 GCF_040605515.1 Dactylosporangium sp. NPDC005572
CCCTGCCCCAACCGGAGGCAGGTAACCACCGCTCCATCAAAGCGGGGGAAGCTCAGGTCGACCGGTCCGCGCGTTACAGCAGAAGGCAAGACACCGGCTCGCCTAACCCGCGTGCTGATCTGTTTGCAGCGCCCCGGGCTTCTTGGCGAAGCTGGCCAACCTGCCGACCGGTGTGTCGAGGAACGACGTGGCCGGGACTACCGCCATTCGGCCAGCAGCGCGGACACGGGCGTGGCTGCACCGGTGCAGGAGACGAGTCGCCGCAGGCCAACAAGGGGGCAATACATGGCAGACCAGTCGTATTCTTGGCCAACAACACCGGCATCGGTGCAACACGAGCGTGGTCTGGCGGCGGTGGTCCTCCTCCGGTCTCGTTGGCCAGCAGTTCCCCTGTGACAGAGCTGCCATCTGTTGACTGTCGAGTGGTCTTTGACGGTTGTTGAGTGCTGTTGACGCCTCGCCGGCGTTGCGGGCTCAAGAGTGTGTCGTAGCCCTCGTCGAGGCCTGACTCGTGGACTCGGCTGGGTGTGGGGGTACGACGCTGCAGACGTACCGCTTTGCGCTGGATGTCGCCCCAGGGGCAGCAGCGTTCGGTGCTCGCGTATGCGGGAGCGGCCCGCCGGGCGTACAAATGGTCGTCCGCCTGGGTGAAGGCGGTCCTCGATCAACGGGAGGCGGAACGTTCCTACGGTGTCGCGGACGATCTACTGACTGCGGCGATCGGCTGGTCGCTGCCAGCGCTGCGCAGAGCGTGGATTGCGGAGAAAGACGCGGTCGCGCCGTGGCGGGTTGAGGCGTCCAAGGAGCGTTCAACACCGGTTTGGATGCTTTGGCCCGCGGCTTGAAGCACTGGCCGGACTCCCGCCGTGGCACCCGCGCCGGCGCGCCAGGTCAGCCGCCGGGTCGGGATTCCCCGATTCAAGTCCAGGCACCAGTCGACGCCGAGCGGGCGGTTCACCACCGGTGCGATCAGGGCGGAGCTGGATACAGAGGTTGAACCGTCAGGTTTAGGGTCAGGCCGGCGCGGCGTGTCGGCGTGACCGTGGTCGATGGGTGGCGTATCTGGTTCGGGTGCGTTATCCCGATGGTGGTGGGCTGACGGCCGAGGGCCGGGCCCGACGTGAGGCAGTCCGGTTGCAGGCGGCGGCGTTGTTCGCGCAGGACGTGCCGGTGCCGGAGATCGCCAGGCGGCTTCGGGTGTCGCACAACGCGGTGTACGTGTGGCGGCGGCGGTGGCTGGCCGACGGTGCGGCCGGCCTGGCGTCGAAGGGCCCGTCCGGTACCGGCTGCCGTCTGTCTGAGGCCCAGCTCGATGCCCTCGCGGCCGCGCTGGACGAGGGTCCTGCCGCGCACGGCTACATCGAGGACCAACGCTGGACCCTGGACCGGGTTGCCGAGCTGATCGCTCGGCTGTTCCGGCAGCGGTACACCCTGCGCGGGGTGTCGT
>NZ_JBEXCY010000469.1:0-1435 GCF_040605515.1 Dactylosporangium sp. NPDC005572
CCTCGTCGCCTACCTCGCCGCCGGCCTGCTCTTCCTCCTCGGCGCCGCCGGCCTCGTCCACGCGGTCCGCACCCCCGCCAGCGCCGGGTTCGCGGTCCCCGAGGCTCCCGGCAAGGACCTCGTCGACGCCTGACCCGTCCTGAGCCCCGGACCTCCTCGCGAGGTCCGGGGCCTTACTGTGGCGGCATGCGGGTGCTGTTCGCGAGCCTGGCGTCGGCCGGGCATGCCCTTCCGCTCGTGCCGCTCGCGGTCGCCGCGCAGGCGGCCGGGCACGAGGTGCACTTCGCCGTCGGGGAGGAGATGCACGCGGCGCTCGGGCGGCGCGGGCTGGCGGCCTTCCGGCCGGCCGACGCGTTCTACGAGATCTACGCCGACGACCTCGCGGACGACCTCGCCCGGCTGCGGCCGGACCTCGTCGTGCCCGGGTGGGGCGTGCCCGGCGTGGCGGTCGCGGCCGACCGGGCCGGGATCGCGTCGCTCTGGCACGGGTTCGGGCGGCTGT
Organism: Dactylosporangium sp. NPDC005572; assembly: GCF_040605515.1. Classification (NCBI taxonomy): domain Bacteria; kingdom Bacillati; phylum Actinomycetota; class Actinomycetes; order Micromonosporales; family Micromonosporaceae; genus Dactylosporangium; species Dactylosporangium sp. NPDC005572. The sequence goes on from NZ_JBEXCY010000469.1 coordinate 503, forward strand.
TCCCCGACGGTATCGGCCTCGCCCGGCCCGCCGGCGACCGGCCGCACGTCGACGTGTGCCCGCCCTCGCTGCAGGACCCGGCGTTCGTTCGATCCGCCGAGCGCATCCCGATGCGGCCGGTGGCGGCCCGTGCCGAGGGAGGGGCGCCGATCGTGTACCTCACCTTCGGTACCGCATTCGGCAGCGCGGAGCTGATCCGGACCGCCGTCGCGGGTCTCGCCGGGCTCGGCCTGCCCGTGGTCGTGGCGGCCGGGCGGGTGCCGGTCGACGAGCTCGACGACCTGCCCAGCCTCGTCACCGTGCTGCCGTGGGCGGCGCAGGACCGGCTGCTCGCCCGGGCCGACCTCGTCGTGCACCACGGCGGCAGCGGTACCACGCTCGGCGCGCTCGCGGCCGGAGTGCCGCAGCTGGTCCTGCCGCAGGGCGCCGACCAGTTCGCCAACGCCGACACGCTCGTGGCGGCCGGTGCGGCGCTGCAGCTGCGCGACGGCGAGGTGACCGCCGGCGCCGTCGCCGAGCTGGCCCACCGGCTGCGGACCGGCGAGCACCGCGACGCGGCCCGGGCCGTCGCCGGCGAGATCGCCCGCATGCCCGCGCCGGAGGACGTCGCGCGCGACCTTGTACGGTACGTGCGTGCATGAGCGGCTCCCCGCGGCCGAGGCGTGGCTGCACTGGTGGGACGGCGACCCGTTCCGCGCCGCGGCGACCGAGCTGCTTACCGGCGGGTACCGGGCGCTCGGCCGCGACGCGCTCGCCGAGATCGTCGAGGTGCACCACGCCAACCGGGACCTGCGCTCGGTCGACGTGCTCTGACGCCGGCCCGCCGCGTCACCGCTGCCGCAGGGCCGCCTCGACGATCCGGAGCGCCTCGCCGGGGTCGAGGCCGAGGCCGGCGACCACGGCGGCGTACTCGTCGGCGGCCCGCCGGGCCCG
>NZ_JBEXCY010000470.1:0-1434 GCF_040605515.1 Dactylosporangium sp. NPDC005572
TCGGTAGACCAGTTCGATCTTCAGGGTGGACCAGAAGTTCTCCATCAGCGCATTGACGCTCCTATATTTGTCAAGTTGCTGCATTGGTGCTGCGTAGCGGGCGGAGCAGGGCCCAGATTTCGCGGGCGAGGAGTCGTTTGAGGCAGCGGATGATCTCGGCTTTGGTCTTGCCTTCGGAGGTGCGGCGGGCGACGTAGCCGCGGGTGGGTTGGTGGTGCTGCATGCGGACGATGACGGCGCGGTAGAGCGCGGCGTTGGCCTGGCGGTGACCGCCGCGGTTGAGGCGGTGACGGTTGGTCATGCCGGATGATGCGGGGATCGGTGCAACGCCGCAGAGGCGGGCCCAGGCGGGTTCGGAGCGGACCCGGTCGATGTTGTCGCCGGCGACGATGAGCACCTCTGCGGCGGTGTCTGCTCCGATACCGAATGCCTCAACCAGTTGCGGTGCAAGGGTTCCGGTCAGTTCGATCAGCAACACTTCGTGGGTCTTGATCTCGTCGTTGAGGTGTTGCCAGCGCCGGGCGATGGCACGCAGGGTGTGTTTGGTCGCGGCGGTGACGGTGTCAACGCTGCCGGGGCGCAGTCCGGCGCAGCGCTCGATCAGCGCCACCTTCGACAGCGGCTGGAGCTGCTCACGGAGCTCAGGGCTGGCGGTGACGATGACGGCCTTGAGGGTGACCATCGCGGCTGTGCGTGCCTTGACTGCGACGTCCTTGGCGACCTTGATCTGGCGGAGCATCTCGACGGTGCCGTCGTTGGTCTTCGGCACCGAGGTGGCAGTGCCGTTGAGCGCGGCGCGGGCCGCGTTTTCGGCGTCGATGGTGTCGCTCTTGCCGCGAAGCCGGCGGTCACGCCGGTCGGTGCGCAGGACCTCGATGACGCCGATGTCGCGGCGCCGGACGGCTGAAGTCAGCCCGGCGCCGTAGGAGCCGGTGCCCTCGATGGCGAACACGAACCGTTTGGCACCGAACGATGCCGCCCGGTCCAGCAGTTGTTCGTAGCCGGCTTTGTCGGCAGGGAACGACTGCGCGTCGAGCCGGCCGCCGATGTCGTCCAGGGCGACGGCGACATGCACATGCTTGTGGGTGTCGACACCGATGACGACTCGACGCAGCCGGGGATCGCGGTTCATGCTTGGCATTGCGAGCTCTCCACCTCAGACCCAGAGACGACAGGGTTCGCGACGCTGGCCGGTCGGGTGGACGGGACTGTGACGGGACCTGTTGCGATCAGGCTCCTATAAGGTCACTGCCCGCCCGGCCAGCACCACTGGTGCTGCACCGGCAGGCGGACGACAGTTCAACAGCCAGGACACCCAAACCGCGGGGTCAGTCGTAAGCAAGAGTCAGGCCGCCTACCGGCGACTACCAGTCTCACAGTCGTAGGAGTCACCGACGGACCCCATGGAAGGCAGGATTCCGTTGTCCTGCAAGC
>NZ_JBEXCY010000471.1:0-1369 GCF_040605515.1 Dactylosporangium sp. NPDC005572
CTGACCGGTGAGCAGCAGCTCACCCTGTGGCCCAAGCAGTGGCAGGCCGAGCACTACGTGACCCTCAACGGGCCGCGCGTGGTCGACCAGACCGCCGCCGAAGGCGGCAAGCGCCTCGGCGACATCCAGAACGGCGAATGGGTTCGGCACCACGCGGTCAGCCTGAAGAACATCACCAGCGTCAAGGCGCGGGTCTCCTCGGCGAACGCCGGCGGCGTGCTGTCCTTCCGATACGACTCGCCGACAGGCCCCGAGGTCGGCCGTATCAACGTGCCCAGCACCGGCGGCTGGGACAACTACACCGAGCTCACCGCCCCGGTGACCAAGCCGGACGACAACACCCACGACCTGTACCTGGTCTTCACCGGGGCGGCGACCGGCGCGCTGTTCGACCTGGACAGCTACACCTTCATCGGCACCGGCGTCGCCGGCACCACACCGCCTAACGGAGGACAGGACCTGGCGCAGGGCCGCCCGGTCACCGTCTCCAGCACCGAGGCCGGGGCTAACGTCGCCGCGAACGCGGTCGACGGCAACCCAGCCACCCGCTGGAGCAGCACCTACAGCGACCCGCAATGGATCACCGTCGACCTCGGCCAGCCATACGCGCTCAACCGCGTCCGCATCAACTGGGAGAACGCGTTCGGGCGGGCCTACCAGGTGCAGGTCTCCAACGACAACAGCTCGTGGACGTCGGTGTTCTCGACAACGACCGGTGACGGCGGCGTCGACGACCTCACCGTCACCGGCACCGGCCGCTACGTCCGCGTCTACGGCACCCAGCGAGCCCTGACCCAGTACGGCTACTCGATCTTCGACCTGAACGTCTACGGGTCCCCGGTCAGCAACCCGACCCCGACACTGCTGTCACGCAACCGCCCGGTGACGGTGTCCAGCACCGAGGCCGGCGCCAACGTCGCCGGCAACGCGGTCGACGGCAGCACCACCACCCGGTGGAGCAGCCTCTACGCCGACCCGCAGTGGATCACCGTCGACCTCGGCTCCACAAAGTCGATCAGCAGAGTCCAACTGAACTGGGAAGCCGCCTACGCACGGGCGTACCAGGTGCAGGTCTCCAACGACAACAGCACCTGGACCACGATCTCGTCCACCACGACCGGCGACGGCGGCGTGGACGACCTCACCGTCACCGGCACCGGCCGCTACGTCCGCGTCTACGGCACCCAACGCGGCCTCACCCAGTACGGCTACTCGATCTGGGAACTCGACGTCTACGGCAACTGACCGCTCGGGCAGGCGGCACCAGCCGCCTGCCCGCCATCCACGACCGACATCCACGACCGACATCCACGACCGAAGGAATCGGACCAAGGAGCACGAATGCGAAGAAAACTGCTCGCCGTGGTCA
>NZ_JBEXCY010000472.1:0-1349 GCF_040605515.1 Dactylosporangium sp. NPDC005572
CCGAGGTGCTCGTCCTCCAGGCCGGTGAGCACGCACACCGCCGTACCCTCGGCGGGGCCGCCAGTCGTGCGCGCCCGGCTCCCGGTCGATCCACCGGCGGATCTCCGCGAGGTTCGCCGGCAGGTAGTCGCCCAGGTGGATCTCGGAGGCGACCTCGGCCGCCGCGAACACATGGTGCAGGGTGGGGCCGACGCCGAAGAACAGCACCGGCCGGCCGGGCTCGGCCCGGCGCAGCGCGTCGACGAAGAACGCGATCGTGGCGACCTCGTCCGGCTCGACGGTGCTGTAGTAGCCGGCCAGGTATTCGGCCGGCACCCAGTCGGTGTCGAACGACGCGTACCGGCGCCGCCGGCGCCGCACGACGGCCCGCATCAGGCGGGCCAGCCCGAGCTCGTACAGTGCCGCGCCCAGGTTGGCGCCGCCGAGGAAGACCAGCGCGTCGACCCGGCCGACGGTGTCGCTCAGCGCCGCGACCCCGAACGCGCCGGCGTAGTACGGCAGCTCCTTGACGATCTCCGTGGCCGTGTAGCCGCCGGCCGCGGCGAGGCGGGCCGGCCCGGCCCGGCCGGTCAGCCGCCGGGTCAGGTCGTACGCCGCCTTCGACAGGGCGTTGGTGCTCGTCCCCGTCGTCTCCAGCAGCAGCCGGTTCGCCCGCAGCGCGGCCCGCAGGCCGGCGGCCCACGCCAGGTACGTCACTGCCAGGAACGCGACCGCCCAGCCGTGGCCGATGCCGTCGAGCCGGCCCGAGGCGACCAGCGCGACCCCGGCGGCGGTCGCTGTGACGTCCAGCGCGTACACCGACGCCGCGGTGGCGGCGGCGGTGACGGCCCACTCGCGCAGCGGCCGGCCCCGTCCCCGCAGGGCGGTCACGGTGCGCCGGCCCCGTCGCGCTCGGCCTCGGCCAGCACCCGCCGCAGCACCTTGCCGGTCGGCGAGCGCGGGATCGACCCGGCGACCCGGACCGCGGCGAGGCGCTTGAACGGGGCGACCCGCTCGGCCACGTACGCGAGCAGGTCACCGGCCGTCGCCGGTCCGCGCAGGACGACGTGCGCCACCGGCACCTCACCGGCCTGCGGGTCCGGCCGGGCCACCACGGCGGCGTCGGCGACCGCCGGGTGCAGCAGCAGGAGGCGCTCCAGCTCGGCCGGCGCCACCTGGTAGCCGCCGGCCTTGATGACGTCCTTGAGCCGGTCGGTGACGTAGAGGTAGCCGTCCTCGTCGAACCAGCCCAGGTCGCCGGTGTGCAGCCAGCCGTCGGCGTCGAGCGCGGCGGCGGTCGCGCCGGGCTGCCCGCGGTACCCCCGCATCAGCTGCGGGCCGCGCACCCACAGCTCGCCGGTCCGGCCGGC
>NZ_JBEXCY010000473.1:0-1343 GCF_040605515.1 Dactylosporangium sp. NPDC005572
GGTGCAGCCGGCGCTCGGCCGGGGTGGGCGGGCGCGGCGCACCGGGCGTCAGCCGCACCACGGTGCCCCCCAGTCCCATCGTGTACCGCGCGGGCGCGCCACCCGCGGCGAGCGCCAGCGTCAGGTTGAACGCGGCGGCGCCGCACGACACGCGGGCCGCCCGGCCCGCCGGGTCGCAGGCCGGCAGCGCCCGCGAAGGATCGACGAGCACGTCGATGGCGCCGTCGCGGTAGCGGAACCGCCACGGCTGGCTGTTGTGGATGGACGGTGCCCAGACGGCGTCGCCGACGGCGGCGACGAACGCGGCACGGCTCCAGGATGGGGATGTCATGACGTCCTCCCTCCCATCCCTTCACCGTGCCGCGCGGCGCGGGCCGCCCGTCAGGGCCGAAGGTCCCGCATCAGAAGGTGATCCGGAACTCGGCGGTGTCGTTGTCCCGGTTCGGGTCCGCGTAGCCTTCGGCCGGCGTCACCCCCACCATCGGCACCAGGCTCGAGGTCACCGGGGCCGGGGCGACGAACTGGACGGTCAGGGTCGTCGTCGCGCCGGTCGCCAGGCCCTCGCTGTCGCACAGCAGCACGTCCGACTGCGGGTAGTTCACCAGTTCGCAGCCGGCCGGCACCTGCGGCGCGAGACCGCCCGGAACGGCGACCCACACACTGTACGGCAGCCGGAACGCGCCCTCGTTGCGGACCGTGACCGTCATCGAGCCCGCGTAGGTGCCGCCCTCGCCGCGCTGGAACACCAGGTCGGTCGCGGTCACCGCCAGGTCGGTGACCTTCGGGTTGACCGGGAACGAGGACGGGCCGCCGGACTGGCGGAAGCGGGTGCCGTCCCAGGAGTACGCGCGCCACTGGAACTGCACGTGCAGGCCCGGCTCGAAGCAGCGCTGCGGTGTGACGTAGTCGCCGACCTGGGCCTCGACGGCGCCGCCGGTGCCGGCCCGCAGGCCGCAGATCGTCTTGACCGCGCCGGTCTGGCGTACCACCTGGCCCAGGGTGCGGATGCCGCCGTCGCCGGCCCGGGCGAACGCGACGACCTGGAACGTGGTGAGCAGGTCGCCGCAGGAGAACCGGATCACCGTCTCCTGGCCGCCGTCACCGTCGACGTCGGTGTACACCGTCTGTTCCTGGCGGATGTCCGTGGAGTCCTGGATGACGTGTAAGCCGCCGCTGAACCGCACCGGGCCCGACACGCAGCCGGTCGCGACCGCGTCGGAGGCCCAGTCCGGGAGGTCGAGGGTGGCCTCGTCGAGCTCGGTGCGGGGGATCCGGTTGTCGACCGGGGCCGGCGGCGACGACGGGACCGTCGCCGTCGCCGTCGCCGACGCCGACGGCGCGGC
>NZ_JBEXCY010000474.1:0-1338 GCF_040605515.1 Dactylosporangium sp. NPDC005572
CTGACCGGTGAGCAGCAGCTCACCCTGTGGCCCAAGCAGTGGCAGGCCGAGCACTTCGTGACCCTCAACGGGCCGCAGGTGATCAGCCAGGCCGCCGCCGAGGGCGGCATGCGGCTGGGCGACATCCAGAACGGCGAGTCCGTCCGCCACCACGCGGTCAGCCTCAAGGGCATCACCAGCGTAAAGGCCCGGGTCTCGTCGGCGAACGCCGGCGGTGTGCTGTCCTTCCGGTACGACTCCCCGACCGGGACCGAGGTCGCCCGGGTCACCGTGCCGAGCACCGGCGGCTGGGACAACTACACCGAGGTCACCGCCCCGGTGACCAGGCCGGACGACAACACCCACGACCTGTACCTGGTCTTCACCGGGGCGGCGACCGGCGCGCTGTTCGACCTGGACAGCTACACGTTCGTCGGCAACGGCGTGAGCGTGCCCCCGACCGGCAGCCCGGACCGGGCCCAGGGCCGGCCGGTCACCGTCTCCAGCACCGAGGCCGGCGCCAACGTGGCCGGCAACGCGGTCGACGGCAACTCGGCCACCCGCTGGAGCAGCCTGTACGCCGACCCGCAGTGGATCACCGTGGACCTCGGCCAGCAGTACGCGCTCGACCGCGTCCGGATCAACTGGGAAGCCGCATTCGGCCGCGCCTACCAGGTGCAGGTCTCCAACGACAACAGCTCGTGGACGTCGGTGTTCTCGACAACGACCGGTGACGGCGGCGTCGACGACCTCACCGTCACCGGCACCGGCCGCTACGTCCGCGTCTACGGCACCCAGCGCGGCCTCACCCAGTACGGCTACTCGATCTTCGACCTGAACGTCTACGGGTCCCCGGTCAGCAACCCGACCCCGACACTGCTGTCACGCAACCGCCCGGTGACGGTGTCCAGCACGGAGGCCGGCGCCAACGTGGCCGCGAACGCGGTCGACGGCAGCACGACCACCCGGTGGAGCAGCCTGTACGCCGACCCGCAGTGGATCACCGTGGACCTGGGCTCGGCACGCAACGTGAGCCGGGTCGTCCTCAACTGGGAGGCCGCCTTCGGCCGCGCGTACCAGGTGCAGGTCTCCAACGACAACAGCACCTGGACCACGATCTCGTCCACCACAACCGGCGACGGCGGCGTGGACGACCTCACGGTCAGCGGATCCGGCCGGTACGTGCGGATCAACGGAACCGCGCGAGGCACCCAGTGGGGCTACTCGCTGTGGGAGTTCGAGGTTTACGGGTCCTGACCGCCGGTGGGCAGGCGGCAACCGGCGCCTGCCCACCACCACACACCCCGAAGGAATCGGACCAAGGAGCACGAATGCGAAGAAAACTGCTCGCCGTGGTCA
>NZ_JBEXCY010000475.1:0-1291 GCF_040605515.1 Dactylosporangium sp. NPDC005572
CTGGTGGCGCCGCTGGCGCCGGTCGCCGCGTGCTGCGCGGCCAGCCGGAGGCCGACCAGCACGCCGGCGGCCACCGCGAGGGCGACGATGATCACGCCGATCGCGATCCACCAGGCCGTCGCGGACGGGCGCTCCTTCGGCGGCGGGGCGGGCCGGGGCAGCGGAATCTGCGCCGGCGGAGGAGGGGGCATGACCTCCGCCGGCGCGATCGCGAACTCCTCGTCCTCTTTGAACGCGACGTCGTCGTCCTGGTCCGGCGCTTCCCAGGGGGAGGGGCGGGCCGTCCAGTCGGACGCGCGTGCGTAGTACACCGGTGCCTCGATCGGGTGTGCCTCGTGCGGCTCCGCCAGGGTCGGCGGAGGCTGCTGCGCCGGTGCCGCCGGGCTGCTCGGCGCCGTCGGGGCCCAGGGGGAGGGGGTGACGGCGTGAGCCGATGGCCCGGGTGGTCCGGTCCGCTCGGATCGGGGGCGTGGCACCTCACGCGGGGGCGGGACGTAGATCCCGTCTTCCGTGTGGCCGTCGTCATGACGCCGCTGATGCCGGCCCTCGGTCATGGCATCCCTTTCTTTCTTTCGCGAGGCCGCTACGTTGCGCGAGGACGGGGAAGCGCGCTGCGGTCAACCTAGCACCGGCGCCCGCCCGATGCTGACCGCAGAGCGACCAGTTGATCACTGATTGCTGTGCAGCATCTGGCGACTGCGGCATTTCCGGCGAATTCCCTCAGTTCCCCCGCGCCCCGCTTCGAGACCACGGATCCTGCGGCCGGCCGGCTCCATGATCGATGGCGACTTTCGGCTGCCATGGCAACCAGAACTCTCCATCGATCATGAGAGTGGGTGATCAACCCGTCGGCATGGGTCCATGATCATGGGAAACATCTGGTCGCCCTGGCAGCCGGATGTTTCCCATGATCATGGAAGGTCATCCGGCGCCGCCGCTGTGGAGCGGGCAATTCGCACAAAACGACGCCGCGGCGGATGCCCGGCAGCGGCGCCGGGCGAGCGTGGGTGACCGCCGTGCGCGAATGGCCAGCGGACGCCGGCGGGCCCGACCCGGGCAAAAGGTGGGCGTGCGGACACCAGTGGGCGCGACGCGGGCGGATGCCCGGCAGCGGCGTCGGGCGAGCGTGGGTGACCGCCGTGCGCGAATGGCGAGCGGACGCCGGCGGGCCCGACCCGGGCAAAAAGGTGGGCGTGCGGACACCAGTGGGCGCGACCCGGGCAGAAGGTGGGCGGGCGCGGGAGGTGGAGGGTGCTGTCCGGCGGGTTGGTCGGTCGACCGACCGAGCTCA
>NZ_JBEXCY010000476.1:0-1224 GCF_040605515.1 Dactylosporangium sp. NPDC005572
CGGCGACGCCGGGCGCGCCCTCGCCGGGCGGCGCCGTGCCGTCGCCGCTGGTCGTCGCCGGCGTCCCGGAGGGGCTGGTAGCGACCGCGGACATCCCCGGTGCGGTGCGCCGGCCGCCGTCCCTTGCGGTGGTCCCGGAGGGCGGGCGGCAGGCCGCGTACCTCTCGACGGCCACCGGCACGGTGTGGCGCCTGGTCGTGGCGGCCGACCCGGTCGACCAGGCGGGGCTGCCGGGCAACCCGGTCGAGATCCCGCCGTACTGGAGCCTGGGCGGCCAGCTCCTCATGACCGACCACGACGGCACCCTCTACCTGAAGGCCTGGCAGCCGGACGGCCACCGCTGGTTCGTCGCCGTCACGGGCGGCGACCTCGCGCAGCGCCTGACGGTCGTCAACCGGGTGGCCACCACCAACTTCACCATGTAGCCCGCCTCGGCGGCCCGGACAGCGACACGACAGCGGCCCCCGGATCGCTCCGGGGGCCGCTGCTGTTCGTCGAGTACCGCGGGCTCAGTGGCCCGAGGTGATCTCCTCGCGGTCCGCGTCCTCCACCTCGCGCGGTGCCCGCTTCGCCGGGGCCGCCTTCTCGATCGGGTAGAAGAAGCCCTTCACCGTCGGGGCGAGCGCGCCGATGCGGTTCATCTTCTTCGGCACCACCCAGCCGCCGTACTCCAGGCCGTGGTGCCCGTCGCCCTCGGCGCCGTGGCCGTCGCCCGACGGCAGCGGCTGGTGCACCTCGATGAAGCGGCCGTCCGGCAGGCGGCGGATGATGCCGGTCTCCACGCCGTGGGCCAGGACCTCACGGTCGTGCTGCTGGAGGCCGAGCGCGATGCGGTACGCCACGTAGTAGGCCAGCGGTGGCAGCACGAGGATGCCGATGCGGCCCGCCCAGGTCATGGCGTTGAGGCTGATGTGGAACTTGTCGGCCACCACGTCGTTGCCACCGGAGATGAGCAGCACCACGTAGAAGGAGATCGCCATCGCGCCGAGCGCGGTGCGGAACGGGTTGTCCCGCGGGCGCTGGAGCAGGTTGTGGACCGCCTTGTCCTTGGTGAATCTCGCCTCGATGAACGGATAGAAGATCGGCAACATCGTCAGGATGCCCGGTAGCACGACCGTCGGCCAGAAGATCGCTGGGATGGTATAGCCGTCACCCCAGCCGAACAGGTCGAACCGTATCTCCCAGGCCGGGAAGAGGCGGGTCGAGCCGTCGAGGAACATGACG
>NZ_JBEXCY010000477.1:0-1203 GCF_040605515.1 Dactylosporangium sp. NPDC005572
CGCGCTGAAGGCGTACACCCAGACGCGCTACGGCGTCGCGGACGCACTGTGGGTGCCGGAGACGATGGGCTGGGACGGCAACGCCCGCGGCACCGTCGGCAGCGACTTCGTCAACGACATCTACTCCACGGGCACCGAGGCCGCCTACAACATGTACCTGCAGTACCGGTACACGAACGACGCGGCCTACCTGCAGAACACCGTGTACCCGTACATGCGTGACGTGCTGCGCTTCTACCAGAACCGGTTCCAGCTGCAGAACAACGAGTGGGTCATGCCCAACTCGAACGCCCACGAGACGTACTGGGACGTGCGCAACGCGATCACCGACCTCGCGGCGGTGCGGCTGCTCGCCCCGATCGCGATCCAGGTCGCGACCCAGCTCGGCCTCGACAGCGGGCTGCGCACGCAGTGGCAGGACCTGCTCAACCGGCTCCACCCGTACCAGGTGCAGAACGGCGCCTGGCTGCCGCACGACCCGCCGGCGCCGGCCCAGCAGCGCAACGGCGAGAACGTGACGTCCGAGCTGATCTGGCCCTACGACCTGACCGGCATCGGCGCGGCCGACTACCAGACGGCGCTCAACAGCTGGAACACCCGGCCCAACCCGTACAGCAACGTGTGGGCCAACGACGCCGTGCAGGCCGCCCGCCTCGGGCTGGGTGACCAGGCGCTGTCCGGCATGAAGCTGATGCTGCAGCGGTACCAGAACTACCCCAACGGCATGACCAACAACACCAACGGCGTGTTCGAGTACCTCGGCGTGCACCTGGCGGCGATGAACGAGACGCTGATGCAGTCGTACAACGACAAGATCCGCGTGTTCCCGGCGGCACCGAACGACAGCAACTTCGTCGGCAAGTTCACGCTGCTGGCCAAGGACGGCTTCCTCGTCTCCTCCGAGCGGGAGGGCAACGAGACGAAGTACGTCGGCATCAGGTCGCAGTTCGGCAAGCAGGCGCGGGTCGTGAACCCGTGGGGCACCCAGGAGATCCGGGTGCGCCGGGCCTCCGACAACGCCATCATCACCACGTCGACGGCCGGCGAGGTCACCTTCGCCACGGCGGCGAACACGGTGTACGTCGTGGAGCGCACCGCGAAGCCGCTGACGTCCTACACCGCCACGACGCTCACCGGCACGGCCAACAATGGCGTGAAGTCGCTGTCGGGCACCGCGTCGACGCTCGGCACCGGCCCGGGCGG
>NZ_JBEXCY010000478.1:0-1200 GCF_040605515.1 Dactylosporangium sp. NPDC005572
CGCCCTTCGCCAACGCCTCCACTCCCCGATCGTCCCCGAACATGCGATTACGGCGCCGGGGCGTCGGGGACCGCGGCGGAGGTTGCGGACCCGGGCGGCTGGCCGCTCATCGGGCGGGAGGCCGAGCTGGCCGCGCTCACCGGCCTGCTCGGGCCGGCCGACGGCGGCCGGGCCGGGTTCGCCGCGGTGACCGGGGAGCCCGGGATCGGCAAGTCCCGCCTGGTGGCCGAGCTGGCCACCGCCGCCGCCGGGCGCGGCTTCGCGGTGCTGGCCGGGCGGTGCTCGGAGGACACCGGAGCGCCGCCGTTCTGGCCGTGGTCCGGTGTACTGCGCGACCTCGCGGCGGTCCTCGGTGACGACACCGTCCGCGACCTCGCCGACGCCGACGTCCTCGCCGGACTGCTGCCCCGCACCGCTGCCCCGGTCGCCGCGCCGGTCGCCGCCCCGCCGCCGGACGCGGGTTCGCCGGACGCGCAGCGGTTCCGGGTGTCGGACGCCGTGACCCGGGTCCTCGCCGCCGCCTCGGTCCGGCGGCCGCTGCTCGTGGTGCTCGACGACCTGCACTGGGCCGACGCGTCGTCGCTGCGCCTGCTGCGCCACCTCGCCGAGCACCTCGTGACCGCGCGGGTGCTCGTGGTGGTGACCCGCCGGACGCATCCGGAGCCTTCCGGTGTACTGGCGGAGGCCGGTGCCGCCCTGGCCCGCCGCCATGCGCTGCGGCTCGACCTGCCGGGGCTCTCCGCGGCCGGCGTCACCGAGCTGGTCCGGGCCGTCACCGGCGCCGCCCCGGCCACCCAGCACGCCGAGGCGCTGCGGGAACGCACCGACGGCAACCCGTTCTTCCTGGTCGAGCTGCTGCGCCTGCCGGCCGGCGGCGACATCCCGGCCGCCGTCACCGACGTCGTGGCCCGCCGCGTCGACCGCCTCCCCGACCCGGCCCGCGACCTGCTGCGCTCCGCGGCCGTCCTGGGCCGCCGGTTCGACGCCGACCTCCTCGCCGCCGTGGCGGGCGCCGACCCCGACGCGGTCCTCGACGACCTGGACCCGGCCCTGGCCGCCGGCGTGATCCTGGAGGAGTCCGAGCCCGGCCGGTTCCGCTTCGCACACGCCCTCGTCCACGACGTGGTCTACCGCGCCCAGCCGGCGACCCGCCGGGCCCGCCGCCACGCGGCCGCGGCCGCCGCCGTCAGCGGGGGCGGC
>NZ_JBEXCY010000479.1:0-1170 GCF_040605515.1 Dactylosporangium sp. NPDC005572
GAAGCCACCCGCCGGCAGGATCTCGCGGACGGCGGCCAGGTCGGCGTCCGTGAGCTCGAGGCCGGCCGCGGCGGTGTTCTCCTCGACCCGGGCGGCGCTGCGGGTGCCGGGGATCGGCACGATGTGCTCGCCCTGGGCGAGCAGCCACGCGAGGGCCAGCTGGGCGACGGTGGCGCCCTTGGTGGCGGCGAGCTCGCCGAGCCGCCGGACGGCGTCGAGGTTGCGCTCGTAGTTGCCGGGCTGCCAGCGGGCGTCGTTGCGGCGCATGTCGGTCGCGTCGTACTCGGCCGCCGGCCGGGCGGCGCCGGTGATGAAGCCGCGACCCAGCGGGGAGTAGGCGACGAAGCCGATGCCGAGCTCGTCCAGGGCCGGAAGGAGCCGCTCGGCGTCGCGCTCGAACAGCGAGTACTCGGTCTGCAGGACGGAGACCGGCTGCACCGCGTGCGCCCGGCGGACGGTCTGCGGGCCGGCCTCGCTGAGCCCGAAGTACCGCACCTTGCCCGCGTCGACGAACTCCTTGACGGTGCCGGCGACGTCCTCGATCGGTACCGCCGGGTCGACGCGGTGCTGGTAGAGCACGTCGATGGTGTCGACGCCGAGGTGGCGCAGGCTGTTGTCGACGACCTCGCGGATGTGCTCGGGCCGGCTGTCGAAGCCGTACGAGCGGGTGAAGCCGAACTTGGTGGCGATGACCACGTCGTCGCGGAAGTCCTTCACCGCCCGGCCGACGGCCCGCTCGTTCGCGCCCCAGCCGTACAGCTCGGCGGTGTCGAAGAACGTGACGCCGAGCTCGTAGGCGCGGCGGATGGCGGCGATGCCTTCCTGCTCGTCGCCGGGGCCGTAGGCAAGGTGCAGGCCCATGGCGCCGTAGCCGACGGCGGAGACGGTCAGGCCCTGCTGGCCGAGTGTGCGCTGCTGCATGCGGTACTCCTCGTGTCAAACCAAACGGTTCGGTTCGAACACTACACCCTCACCCAAACCGAACGGTTCGGTATCGTGGCCGCATGGACTCCACCGGTGACCGCATCATCGCCGCGGCGGTCACCGAGTTCGCGCAGCACGGGATCGCCGGGGCCCGCGTCGAGCGCATCGCCAGGGCCGCCCGGACCAGCAAGGAGCGGGTCTACGCCTACTTCCGCAGCAAGGAGGCGCTGTACCGGTTCGTCGCCG
>NZ_JBEXCY010000480.1:0-1159 GCF_040605515.1 Dactylosporangium sp. NPDC005572
CGGCGACGGCGCCGTCCACCTGGTCGCGGATGGCCTGGTCGGCCGCCTGCAGATAAGCGCGGGTCGGCGCCTGGCGCGAGTCCTGGCACCAGAAGGACCGCTGTTGGGACGCACGGGTGGACGCGAAGTGGTCGCTGAGATGATCTCGAACGGTGCGTCGACCGATCTGCCGATCGCAGCGCTACGCGCGCTGAAGGCAGCGCCTCAGCGGTCCGCGCCGCATGGCGGCGGCAACCAGATTCGCCAGTCGTCCGACGTGTTCGTCTAGGACTTCCAGTCTCGGCTGCGTGAATTCCAATCTTTGGACCGAATTATACAATATGTCTAGTATGATACGCTAATCTTGTTATGGTGGGGAGAATGGGATGGACTTTCGTCTGGGCTTGGGCCTGAATGAAGGTGGTCGCAGCGGCGTCGCACCGCCGGCGGCGCGGTGGCTATCGGTCGGCAGTGCGGGCGCCCGAGAGGGCGCCGCTGGCTATGACGCAGGACGCCTGGCAGCACTCGAGGCGATCACCGGCGAGGATCTGCGTCTACTGATTGTCTTTTGCGCCAACACGCCTGATCCTGCGGCGGTATTGGCCGGCATTGCCGCGGTTGCTCCGGGCGTTCCCTTGATCGGGTGTTCGTCGACAGTGGCCATTGATTCAAGCGGTCCGCGGTGGGACGGGGTGGTCGTCACCGCGCTCGGCGGGACGGGCCTGTCGGCTGCGACCGGTGTCGGGCGGGACGCAGCCGCAGGACTGCAGGAGGCGGGCGCTGCTGCGGCGACCGGCGCGACGCAACTGGTCGAGCGTGGACACCATGTTTTGGTGCTACTTGCCGATGGTCAGGTCTTGAACCACGAGAGAATCCTCGCTGGGGCCTATTGCGTGGTGGGTGCGAGCATGCCGTACGTGGGGGGTGCATCCAGCCCGGACGCCGCGTTCGGCGGCACGTACGAGCTGTTCGGGACGGAAGTGCTCACCGGCGGTGTGGTTGGTGCCGCGATCCAGTCGGACGGGCCGTTCGGAGAGGCTGTCGGGCACGGCTGGCGGAGGGTCGGCGAGCCCATGATCGTGACGCGCAGTGCGGGCGGGGACATCTACACGCTCGACGAGAAGCCGGCGCGCGTCGTGTATCTGGACCGGTTGGGCGCGCCCGAGGATGCCTACACGGA
>NZ_JBEXCY010000481.1:0-1104 GCF_040605515.1 Dactylosporangium sp. NPDC005572
TGTGGCCGATGTTCGACTTGATCGAGCCCAGTTGCAGCGGCCGGTCGGGGGTCCGGTCCCGGCCGTAGGTGTTCAGCAGCGCGATGGCCTCGATCGGGTCGCCGAGCTTCGTGCCCGTGCCGTGCGCCTCGACCACGTCGACGTCCGCAGTGGACAGCCCGGCGTCGGTGAGGGCGCCGCGGATCACCGCCTCCTGGGCCAGGCCGTTCGGGGCGGTCAGGCCGTTGCTGGCACCGTCCTGGTTGACCGCCGAGCCGCGGATCACCGCGAGGACCCGGCGGCCCTGCGCGGTCGCGTCCGACAGCCGCTGCAGCACCAGCAGGCCGGCGCCCTCGCCGAAGCCGGTGCCGTCCGCGGCCGCCGCGAAGGGCTTGCAGCGCCCGTCGGCGGCGAGCCCGCGCAGCGCCCGGAACTGCTCGAACACCGTGGGGGTGGCGATGACGGTGACGCCGCCGGCCAGCGCGAGGTCGCACTCGCCGCGGCGCAGGGCCTGGGCGGCCAGGTGGATCGCGACCAGCGACGAGGAGCAGGCGGTGTCGACGGTGACCGCCGCGCCGAGCAGGCCGAACGTGTAGGCGATGCGGCCTGACGCGACGGACGTGTTGCGCCCGGCGAGCAGGTACCCCTCCAGCTCCTCCGACGGGGTGGCCCCGGCGCCGTACTCCTGCCCGATGACGCCCGCGTAGACGCCGGTGCGGCTGTCGCGCAGCTGCGGCAGGCTCAGCCCGGCCCGCTCGAACGCCTCCCACGCGACCTCGAGCAGCACCCGCTGCTGCGGGTCCATCGCCAGGGCCTCGCGCGGGCTGATGCCGAACAGGCCGGCGTCGAACCCGGCCGCGTCGCGGAGGAAGCCGCCGATCTCGGGGTAGCGCTGGTCGGTGACCCAGCCGCGGTCGGCCGGGAACGGGCCGACCGCGTCGACCCCGCCGGCGACCAGGCGCCACAGCTCGTCGGCGTCGCGGACGTCCCCGGCGTAGCGGCACGCCATGGCCACGACCGCGATCGGGTCGTCGGCCGCAGCGGTCGCCGGTGGCGGCGCCCCGGGGGGGGGGCCGCCCCCGGGGGCGGCGCGCCCGATCGGCATTTCACACGAGTTAACTCCAT
>NZ_JBEXCY010000482.1:0-1090 GCF_040605515.1 Dactylosporangium sp. NPDC005572
TGAGCGGGCGCGGCACAGCGTGAGCGGGCGCGGCACAGCGTGAGCGGGCGCGGCAAAGCGTGAGCGGGCGCGGCAAAGCGTGAGCGGGCGCGGCAAAGCGTCGGCGGCGCGTGAGCGGGCGCGGCAGGGGTTAGGGGCGTGGTGGGGCGGTGCTGCGGCGCAGGATCAGGGTCGGGGTTACCTTCGGGTCCGGGTCCGGGCGGTCCGGGCCCTCGCGCAGGTCGGCCTCGATCAGCCGCAGCAGGGCCGCGATGCAGCGGCGGCCCACCTCGTCGAAGTCCTGGCGGATCGTCGTCAGTGGCGGCGACAGGAACTCGGCCTCGGGGATGTCGTCGAAGCCGACGATGCTGATGTCGTCGGGGACGCGGATGCCGTGCTCGTGGAAGGCGCGCATCATGCCCAGCGCCATCTGGTCGTTGCCGGCGAAGACCGCGGTCACGTCGTCGCGGGCGGCGAGCTCCAGGCCGGCCGTGTAGCCGGAGCGGGCGCCCCAGTCGCCGGTGATGAGCTTCGGTGCGGGCAGGCCGGCCTCCTCCAGGGTGCTGCGCCAGCCCTCGATGCGGCCGTGGGTCTCCAGCCAGTCGCGCGGGCCGGACAGGTGCCACACCTTGCGGTGGCCGAGCTCCAGCAGGTGGCGGACGGCCAGGCGGGCGCCGGTGACCTGGTCGACCGAGATGGCCGGGATCTCCCCGCCGGTGTCGGACTCGACGGCGACGGCGGCCATGCCCAGCGGCATGTTGTGCAGCGCCGCGGCGGCCGCGGTCTGCGGGGCGATGACGACGACGCCGGCGACCGACTGGTCGGCCAGGGCGTTGAGCGCCTCCACCATGCCGGTGTGGTCGATCCGCTCCAGCGTGACGATGCTGACCCCGTAGCCGGCGGCGCGGGCCGCCCGCTCGATGCCGAGCAGGGTCGAGGCCGGCCCGTAGAGGATCGTGTCGAAGCTGACCACGCCGACCACCCGGGACCGGCGGCCGGCCAGGCCGCGGGCCATGGCGTTGGGCCGGTAGTTGAGCTGGCGCACCGCCTCCAGGACCCGCTCCCGGGTCGACGGGCTGACACTCGGATGGTCGTTGAGCACCCGGGACAC
>NZ_JBEXCY010000483.1:0-1069 GCF_040605515.1 Dactylosporangium sp. NPDC005572
CGCCAACGGCGTGCAGCCGGCCGTGTTCGGCTACGTGGACTGGCTGAACATCATGACGTACGACGGCGGCAGCCCGCACGCCAACTACGACTGGTCAGTCAACGCGGTCAACTTCTGGAAGAACCGCGGGCTGCCGGCCAGCAAGGCCGTCATCGGCGTACCGTTCTACTCGCGGCCCGGCTACTACACGTTCGCGGACCTGGTGGCTCGGGACCCGGCCAACGCCAACCGCGACTGCACCACGGTGAACGGCTCCAACGAGTGCTACAACGGCCTGCCGACGGTCCGCCGCAAGACCCAGTGGGCGATGGCCAACGCCGGCGGCATCATGTTCTGGGAGATGTCCCAGGACGCCGGCGGCGCCAACTCGCTGGTGAGCGCGATCTACACGACCGCCACTGGCGTTGGCCCGACCAATCCGCCGACCACCACGCCGCCGACCGGCCGCACGGGCCGCATCACGGGCCTGGCCGGCAAGTGCGTCGACGTCGCCGCGGCGTCGACGGCCAACGGGGCGGCGATCCAGCTGTACACCTGCAACGGTACGACCGCCCAGACCTGGACCGTCGCCACGGACGGCACCCTGCGCGCCCTCGGCAAGTGCATGGACGTGACCAGCGCCGGCACCGCCAACGGCACGAAGATCCAGCTCTGGGACTGCAACGGCACGGGCGCCCAGGTCTGGCAGAGCCAGTCCAACGGCACCCTGCGCAACCCGGTCTCGAACAAGTGCCTCGACGTCACCGACAACAGCTCGGCCGACGGCGCGAGACTGCAGATCTGGGACTGCTTCGCCGGCGCCAACCAGCGCTGGACCCTTCCGTAGCGGACTTCATTGGTGGGGTGTGAATGGGGTGGCGGCTTTCCGTCGGGGGAAAGCCGCCACCCCGTCGTGCGCTAGACGATCTATTCCAAGGGATCAGTGGTCGTAGGCGATCAGTGATCGCATGATCGGCTGGCCGGTGTGCCAGTTGTGCCAGATGGCGGCGGTCATGGCCAGGAGGCGTTGCAGGATGCGGACGGCTGCGCCTGCGGGGGTGCGGCCGCCGGGCCGTTCGAGGTTGAGTTG
>NZ_JBEXCY010000484.1:0-1024 GCF_040605515.1 Dactylosporangium sp. NPDC005572
CCGCGTCATCATCGGGATGGACCCGCACAAGCGGTCCGCCACTATCGAAGTCATCAACGACCGGGAGAAGGTCCTGGCCCAAGGCCGGTTCGGCACCGACCGCGACGGCTACCAGGCGATACTCAAGCTGGGCCGGCAGTACAAGAACCGGATCTGGGCGGTGGAGGGCTGCAACGGCATCGGCCGGCACATCGCCCAGCGCCTCGTCGCCGACGGGGAGACTGTGCTGGATGTCCCGGCGAAGCTGTCGGCACGGGCCCGGGTGTTCGCCACTGGTCAGGGCCGCAAGACCGACCCGGTCGACGCGCACTCGGTAGCGGTGGCCGCGCTACGCGCCAACGGCCTGCGGCAAGTTGCCGTGGATGACGTCACGGTCGCGCTGCGCCTGCTGGTCGATCGCCGCGACGAGCTGGGACGGGCCCGCACCGAAGCGGTGAGCCGGCTG
This sequence comes from Dactylosporangium sp. NPDC005572, assembly GCF_040605515.1. Lineage (NCBI taxonomy): Bacteria > Bacillati > Actinomycetota > Actinomycetes > Micromonosporales > Micromonosporaceae > Dactylosporangium > Dactylosporangium sp. NPDC005572. The sequence continues at coordinate 446 of NZ_JBEXCY010000484.1, forward strand.
CACCACCTCCTGCTGGAACTGGTCCCCGGCGGGGCGAAACAGTTCCTGTCCGCACCACAGGCCCGGGCGTTGCTCAACAGCGTCCGGCCCCGCGACATCGTTGGCCGCACTCGTCGGCAGCTGGCCTCTGAGCTCATCACCGAGGTCGCTGTGATCGACAAAAAGATCAAGGCCGCCAACTCGCAGCTGACCGAACTTATCAACGCCACCGGCAGCACCTTGCAGCAGCTCAACGGCATTGGCCCGTCCGGCGCGGCCCGGCTGCTGGGCGACATCGGCGATATCCATCGGTTCGCCAGCCGCGACCATTTCGCCTCGTGGAACGGCACCGCACCCATCGACGCGTCCTCCGGCGACCAACAACGTCACCGCCTGTCCCGAGCCGGGAACCGGCGCATCAACCGCGCCCTGCACATCATGGCCATCGTCCAACTGCGCAACGACACCGAAGGCCGCGCCTACTACCGGCGCAAACTCGCAGCGGGCAAGACCTCGATGGAAGCCATGCGCTGCCTGAAACGCCGACTGTCCAATGTGGTCTACCAGCGGATGATCCGTGACGCCAAAGCAGCTGAGACG
>NZ_JBEXCY010000485.1:0-1003 GCF_040605515.1 Dactylosporangium sp. NPDC005572
TCAGCTCGTCGAGGCCGGTGCCGGCCGGCCCGAAACACACGTAGTAAGCGAGCTTGCTCGGGTCACTGACGCTGCGCCGGGCCAGTAGCCAATGCCCCCAACCCGGACGGCGCAACGGCCGGATCTGCACCGCCCTCCAGTCATAGACCCGCTCACCGTGCGCGCCCGCACCACAGCTCAACCGCACCCACCCAGCAGCATCAACCGCGGCAACGAGGCGATCGACCCGCTCCTTCAGCAACCGCTGCGACACCACCATCGCGTTGCACGGCACAGCGAGGACGTGCGCGATGTTGTTGAGTTCCAACCACATCCGCAGTTTGGTGTCCTGCCCATACGCCTCATCACCCGTCAACCAACCGAACGGCACCTCCGCCTCGATGGCCCGCTCGACCATCTCCTGCGCCAGCAACGGTTTCGTCGCGAACCGCACCGCATCCGGGACTCCAGCCTCCCGGCACCGCTGCCGGTCGCTGGTCCACTCCTTCGGCAGATACAACTCCCGATCGATCAACGCCCGCCCCCGCGGCGACGCATACGCCAGGAACACACCCACCTGAACGTTCTCGATCCGCCCCGCCGTCCCGGAGTACTGCCGCGCCACCCCGGCAGACTTCACGCCCCTCTTCAAGAACCCCGTCTCGTCCACCACCAACACCCCACGCTGGGCATCCCCGATCGCCTCCACCACCGCCCCGCGGACCTCGTCACGGACCCCATCGGTGTCCCACGCGTAGAAGTTCAGCAACCGCTGCATCCGCTCCGGACCAACATCGCCGGCCGCTTCCGCGAGGGTCCACCCGTTCTTACGCTCCACCTCACCGAGCAGACCCCGCACATAGATCCGCATCTGACGCCGCGACTCCACCCTGGGAAACAGACCAGCAAACCGACCCAGAAACGCCACGAACCCCGCCGACCACCCAGCAGCCATCTCCTCCAACACACACGATCAAATATCACAACGCCGCTCTATATCACAACCTGTCGTTGCAGTACTAAG